>PKTY01000021.1 GCA_002869725.1 Desulfuromonas sp.
AGGATTCTCCTGCCAAATATTCCTCCAAATGCGCTTTGTGGTTGAAGGTTGCTCCCGACACCGAGACAACTCCAGCCGTCAAAAGCAGCGTCATTGCCAGCAATAGATTGCGGGTCATATCTCAACTCCTTTGCGGATTAGAAGAGAACATTGAGACGAACGCGACCGCGATTGTAGTAATCGTACAGGTCACTCTCGATGTATTCGTACTTGGCCTCAAGATTAACGCTTTTGGTCAGTTCCATCTTGGCGTCAACCCACAACCGGGTACTTGTTGTTTCGTCCTGTTCACTGTCGTCTGAGTCAAAATAGGCGATAGAGCGCTCAAGCACATCGACATTGGCTCCCATTCCGGCCGAGAATCCCGATCCGCATTTGTAATTCATATAAGCCTTGACCCCACCGAGGTCCTGGCCATCCTCATCCAGCCTGTAGATTCCCGAAACGTATCCATAAACTCTTCCGGTGCGCAGCTTTTCAATGCCGGCCTCAAAGACATCGGCGTCTTCGAAATCGACATACATCTCGTGGACATACCGAAAATATGACTGAAAACTCGGAGAGATCTTAAAGACAGTTTCCGCTAACAGCTCTTCATACTCATCGACCGCAAAGACCGAATAAATTGACGTCGATACAAAAACCGGCAGGGAATAAAGGTATTCCAGGCGTAATGAAAGTGAATTGTCAAAGCGATATTTAGCTCCCGTCAGGGCATAACTCATCCTTTCGGAAAGAACGTCATACTGAAACTCTCCATAAGCCCAAAGTTTGCCGTCAATATCATAACTGAGGTCCAGCCCCGCCAGCTCTTGACCAAGGACCCCTTCACGCCATTTCTGCAAGTAAGAGAGGTTGAACCCGAACACCTCATCGTAAACCAGCCCCCCGAGTTCGACACCGAACACGCCGTTGGCGTCAAATGTGTAATTTTCGTAATAAGTGACGTCACCACCACCATAGAGCTTGGCACTGTAGTTATCGAGGAACCTGTAATCAAAGCGTAGTCCGTCCATCAGCGAGGCGCCAGCTGTCGTCGTGATAAATTGCCGGCCAAGGCGGAGGTCGAGCCGGCCGAGAAGGTCTTTCTTTTCCACGTAGGCATAATAAAGGCGGCTGTCGATATCGACCTCATCCTGAAGGTCGTCGGCTAGCCGCCCATAGGCCTTGAAATTGTACCCTTTGCCGCCCATATCCATCAGGCTGAACTGCAGGTACTGGTAGAATGGCAACGCCGTCTCCTCCTCGGCGGTGTCAAACCATTCGGCAACCGTACTCGCCCGACCGGACAGGGTTGCCGCCTGCACTGGTATGGCCAGCATCAGGATAAGCGGCACCCACATTATGCCCCTAACAAACCCTCGCCTGACTCTCATGTTACCTCCTGTTCTGTGAACCCGGGGTGAGACAACACCCCACCGTCTTCCTGGCAAAAAATCACGGAATCACCGGTAAACTCAGTAAATATTCAGATCATTCAGGTCAAACCGCAAACCCAACACAAGTCAGGAATTCAAATCGTCCGGCGCAATCGCCGGCACTGCAATCAAAATATTTTACTTAATTAATTTAACAAGGTTTTCCAACCTCGCAACTCAAGTTAAAAATAACTCCCAACCACTCAGAAGATTGCCAGTTATTTAAGCAGCTTAAAGGCCATTATTACGCCAAACAACACAGGCGAATCTTGCCAATTGACGACCGACCTCCACACTATCGGCAACGTTTTGCAATCCGCACCGGAGAACTTCTTGTTATTTAATCTCTGGATAGCCATTAATTGCTTCCGGCACCGATAACCAGTCCCCGCAAAAGCGATACCAAAGACAATACCCTCGCACAGATATATCCAGCCATTCTCTGTTCTCGTCGATTCCCTTGATTTGCCAGAGAGGGCGCAATATGATGGCCAGGATTTGGTGTTGGCCTGACAACAACCTGCGTTGCCGTTTGCCTGGGCCATAACGGGGAGCGACTTTTCTCGATGCTTGTTTTTTTTCAGAGATTTCATCGTGAGCTCAACCTGCTGCTGGTGGCGCTATTTGGGCTCTCCTGCGGCGACCTGGCTTCAACCATTATCGGCTACAACCTTCGTCCCCAAGCGATTGTTTCCACCCCCGCTCTCCCATTCAAACAGACCAGGAGCATGGTCCGCCAAACCGACTTGAATGCGATCCTCAACGGGAATATTTTTGCAGCCGAATTGAGGGGAAGCGTGACAACGGCACCCAGGCCACAACCTGCCCCCGGCAAGGACAGGTCCGAAGCAAAGCACCGCACAGACCTGATTCTCATCGGCACCCTGGCCGCAGGTCGCCACTCTCTGGCTGTGGTCAAGTCTGGGACAACTCTTGAAATGTACCGGCAGGGGGAGCAACTCCCTGACGGTGGTCGGATCGAAACCATTGATCGCAAGCGGGTTGAGCTGCGCAACACCGACCAGACCCTCTCGGTTTTGGAACTCATCGATAAACAACCTGCCACTTCAAGGTCACAGACGACTCCGGAAACGGCTGAAGGTATCCGCGCGGTGGATGGCAGCCGCTGGCAAATTGCCCGCTCGACGGCCGAGCGGGCCCGTGAGGACCTGGCACAACAGTTGCGCCTGGCCCAGATGGAACCGAGAATCGTCAACGGTCGCACCAACGGCTTCCAGGTCCGGATGCTCAACCCCCGGTCGATCCTGGCCAAAATCGGCCTGCGCCGGGCAGACGTCGTTCTCAATGTCAACGGCATGCCCCTCGACAGCCCGGAAAAAGGGTTGCAGATCATGCAGCAGTTGCGGGAAGCACGTCGAATTACTGTCGATATCGAGCGCGACGGTCAACCATTGACGTTTGTTTACGAGATCAACTAGGAGGTCACTTCGGTGAAAATGCGGATATCAGTCTTACTCCTTTCGGCCACCTTCACCCTGCTGCTCGCCCTGGTCAGCACAGGAGCAGCTCAGCAGGCGGCCTTGGATCAAAACCGCAACAATGACGGCCAAGTCAACCTCGACTTCAGAGACGTCGAGCTCTCCGAGCTGATCCTCACCATCAGTGAACTGACTGGTCGCAATTTTCTCTACGACGACGCCGTCAAAGGAAAAGTGACCATTGTCTCACCTGACAGCATGTCCATTGACGAGGCCTACCAGCTGTTCCAATCGGTCCTCTACAGTAAGGGGTTCACCATCGTCCCGTCCGGAAAGGTCAACAAGATCGTCCCGGTCAAAGGGGCCCGTCAGGAAAACCTGCCGACTCTCACTGACGGCCAGCGCAACCCGACCGAGCAGTTTGTCACCCGGCTGGTCCGCCTCGCCCACCTCGATGCCGCCTCTGTCGCCACCACCATCCTCGCTCCACTGATCGCCTCCTCGGGAAATATCGTCGCCTATCCCCCGTCCAACACCCTGATCATTACCGACAGTGCAGCGAACATTGCGCGGCTGCTGCGGATTGTGGGCGAACTCGACGTTCCCACCGCTGCGAGCGTACTGGATGTGTTTACCCTGGTGAACGCCGACGCCGAGGAGGTGGCCAAGGTCTGCAGCGAAATCCTCGACCAGCCGAATGCCGGGCGCACGCGACGGGTACGGCGCGAGGATGTCGCTTCTACGGTCCAGGAGACCGCCAGCAAGATCATCCCCTACAAGAGGACCAACGCCTTGATCGTCATGACCAGCGCCGAGGATATGCTGCTGATCAAAGACCTCATCGCCCGAATGGACCAGGTGCCGGACAGCGTACGCTCCAATATCAACCTCTATTACCTCGAAAACGCCGACGCCGAGACCTTGGCCGGCACCCTCAACGAAATCCTGACCGGCATCAAGTCACAGGCTCGCACCGCCGGCAAGGAACGCCCCGATGGCAGCCCGCTCGCCTCCGGGCCGGTCACCATTACCGCCGACAAGCCGACCAACTCCCTGATCATCAACGCCAACCCGGAGGATTTTGAAACCCTCAAAGGGGTGATCGAAAAACTCGACATCAAACGCAAGCAGGTCTACGTCGAGGCCCTGATTCTGGAACTTTCCTTAGACGCCACCCAGCGCCTCGGGGTCTCGTTGCAGGGGGGGGGAGCCGTCAATGACGACGGGCTGGCCTTCGGCACCAGCAACCTCAATACCGGCCCGGCCGGAATCAGCGACGGCCTCGCTGGCAGCGGCGGCGTCCCGCTGCTGCTCGGCAAAGCAATCGACGGACTACTGACCGGGGGCTTCTTCAATCCGGTCACCGTGACCGGACCGGACGGCCAGGAGATCACGGTACCGACCCTGTCGGTACTGCTCGACATCTCCAAAACCGACAGCGATGTCAACATCCTCTCGGCACCGCGCCTGCTGACCTCCGATAACGAGGAGGCTGAAATCATTGTCGGATCCAATGTGCCGGTGATCACCGGACGGCTGACGGACACCGGCAGCAGTGGACTGGCTCAGAGCGTCACCGTGGAACGCCAGGACGTTGCCCTGATCCTGCGCTTTACACCACAGATCACCGAAGGAGACCTGGTGCGCCTCAACGTTTACCAGGAACTGACCGACATTGTCCCCGCCTCTTCGGCTATGACCGCCAGCATCGGCGACCCGACCGAAGTCGGCCCGACCTTTACCAAGCGGGTGCTGCGCAACACGGTCCTTGCCGAAAATGGCCGGACCGTGGTTCTCGGTGGTCTGATCGACACCAACGTCACCGAATCGGTCACCAAGGTCCCGTTGCTCGGTGACATCCCCTTTCTGGGCTGGCTGTTTCGGCGCACCTCGACCCAGGAAGAGAAGACCAACCTGCTGATTTTCATCAACCCGACCATTGTCAAGGATCGCAGCGACCTGGCCAGAGTGACCGGTCGCAACCGCCAGGCCGCCAGCAACTTTCTAACCGATCAGGTGATCGACGCCCTGCCGGAAAATTTCTTTGGCGACCTTGAGCAGGGCGATCGTCCGGCAGAATGGCAGGACAACAGCCAGGACAAGCCGGACAGCAACTGACCAGAGATAGATGATGGAGAACTGGCGGCGCATAGGGGAAATTCTGCTCGAAGACTTCGGAGTCTCCCGCGAACAGATCGAGACGGCCCTGCTCAGGCAGGCCGAGGATGAGCTGCGCCTGGGCGAACTGCTGGTGCAAAGCAAGGTCATCGACAGCATCACGCTGGCCAAAGCCCTTGCCACCCAGCTTAACCTGTCATTTTTGGAGACGCTTCCCGAGCTAACCGCGACCGACGACCTGCTTGCACAAATTCCCATCGGCTTTGCCAAGGACTTCCTGATCTACCCGGTAGAGCGTGATCAAGGCCGGCTACGGGTAGCAATCGCCGACCCCTTCGACAGCCGGCCGTTCAATGACCTCGGCACCCTGACCGGCGCGGAACTGGAGCCGCTGCTCACCACCCCCGAGGAGATTCTGCGCGCCATCAATCGCGGCTATGAACGGTTGGCGGGGGGAACCGGCGAGGCCATCGAGGAGATTACCGGTCAGACGGAAGGCGATCTGACCGGCAACCTCGAGCCTCAAGACCTTCTCGACAGCACTGATGAGGCGCCGATTATCCGCTTCGTCAACAGCCTGATCACCCAGGCATACAAGCAGCGCGCCAGCGACATTCACATCGAGCCCTTCGAACGCGAGCTGATCGTCCGTTACCGGGTCGACGGCATCCTCTACGAGATCCTCACCCCCCCCTTAAAGGCCCACGCTGGCATCGTCTCCAGAATCAAGATCATGGCCCAGCTCAATATCGCCGAAAAGCGGCTGCCGCAGGACGGCCGGTTCCGGGTCAGGGTTGCCGGTCGCGACGTCGACCTGCGTGTTTCGACGCTGCCGACCGTATTCGGCGAACGGGTGGTGCTGCGCCTGCTCGACAAGACCGCCGGAGTCCTCTCCCTGGATGAAATCGGCATGGATTCAGAACTGCAGCGCCAGTTCGGACAGATGATTGAGAAAAACCACGGCATTCTGCTGGTCACCGGTCCAACCGGCTCCGGCAAGACCACCACCCTCTATGCCGCACTGACCCGGCTCAACAACCGGGAGAAGAATATCATTACCGTTGAAGACCCCATCGAATACCAGCTGGCCGGGGTCGGTCAGATTCAGGTCAACCCCAAGATCAACCTGACCTTTGCCAACGGACTGCGCTCGATTTTGCGCCAGGACCCGGATGTGATCATGGTCGGGGAGATCCGCGACCGGGAGACGGCGGAAATCTCCGTGCAGTCGGCGCTGACCGGTCACATGGTCTTTTCGACCTTGCATACCAACGACGCAGCCGGGGCCCTGACGCGGATGGTTGAGATGGGGATTGAGCCCTTTCTGGCAGCATCGAGTATCGTCGGCATCCTGGCCCAGCGCCTGGTACGGCGCATCTGCCCGGACTGTCGCGAGCAGATCACTCCTCCGGCCCAACTTCTCGACCAGATCGGCGAGGAGCTGTCACAGTCCGGCGACAACCGTTTTTTCCGCGGCCGCGGCTGTGAAAAGTGTCTGGATATCGGCTACCGCGGCCGAGTCGGCATCTATGAGCTGATGCCGATCAGCGAGAGCGTGCGAGAGCTGCTGCTGCAAAACAAGGATTCAGCAACAATCAAGCAGGCAGCTATTGACCAGGGGATGCGCCCCTTGCGCGCAGACGGCCTGGCCAAAGCGATCGCTGGCGTAACCTCCCTCGAAGAAGTGCTGCGGGTCACCCAGGAGGAGGCCTGACATGGCGCAGTTTCAGTATGCGGGTCTCGACCGCAACGGCCGCAAAGTCTCCGGCTCCCTCGAAGGGAGCAGCCGTCGAACGGTCTCCCTCAAGCTGCGCGGCCAGGGAATCTATCCGACAGAGCTGCATGAAGCCTCCCGATCCACGCCGCGCTTTAGCTTTGGTCGACTCCGACTGTCACGCCAGCTGCCGCTGGCCGACCTGGCAGCGGCCAGCCGCCAGCTGGCCACGCTGCTCGGCGCGGGTCTCCCGCTTGACGAAACCCTGGTCACCGTCAGCGAACAGAGCGACCAGCCACTGATCAGGCAGGCCTTTGCCGGCGTGCGTGAGCATGTGGTCCAGGGGGGAAGTCTGCACCAGAGCCTAGCCAGACAAGGACGGCTCTTCCCGGAGTTCTACCTGAACATGGCTCAGGTTGGCGAGGAGAGCGGGACCCTCGACCAGGCTCTCCATCGCCTGGCCGACTTTCTGGAATCCCGGGCACGCAACCGGGCACGGATTCAGGCGGCCCTGGCCTACCCGGCCCTGATGAGCCTGGTCGGCAGCGGAGTACTGATCTTTCTGTTCGCCTTCGTAGTCCCCAAAATCACCCGCATGCTGACCGAACTCGAACGGGCCCTGCCGTTACCTACTCTGCTGCTGATCGGCCTGACCGACCTGCTCAGCCGCTGGTGGTGGCTGCTCGCCCTGGCTCTCGGACTGGGACTGTTGACCCTGCATCGCTACCGGGCGACTGCGGCAGGACGCATGCGCTGCGACCGACTGCTGCTGAACGCTCCCCTGCTCGGCCGGTTGCAGCTGCAGATTGTCACCGCGCAGTTCGCCCGCACCATCGGCACCCTCCTGCAGAGCGGCATTCCATTGCTCAAGGCTCTGGAAATCACCCGCAACCTGGTCGGCAACCGCGTGCTGCGCGACGCCATCGACAGCGCCACCCGTCAACTCCAGGAAGGAGGGAGCCTGGCCCTGTCCTTGCGCCAGAGTGCGGTGTTTCCACCGATGCTCGCTCAGCTGACAGCCGCCGGAGAGAAAAGCGGCCAACTCGAAGAGATGCTGTTAAAACTGGCAGACACCTATGAGCACCAAACAGAGCTGACCATCTCGGCGATGCTTGCCCTGCTCGAACCGTTGATGATACTGCTGATGGGGGCGATCGTCGGCTTCGTGGTGCTGGCCATGCTGCTACCGATCTTCGAGGCGAGCCAGGGGTTTGCCTGAAGTCCGTGAGCAGTCGGGATGTCCCGATGATTGACTCAATTTCCAAGAAGAGGTTTTGCTCGATGCAACAAAGACGACTGAACGAACAGCGGGGCTTTACCCTGATCGAGATCATGGTGGTCGTGGTGATCCTCGGTATCCTGGCCGCGATCATCGTCCCGCGCTTTTTGAGCCGGCCGGATGAGGCCAAGGTGACCAAGGCCAAGGTCGACATCAAGGGGCTTGAGGAGACTCTCGGGCTGTTCAAACTCGACAACGGTTTTTACCCATCCACCGAGCAGGGGCTCAAAGCCCTGGTGGACAAACCGGACAAAGGTCGGATTCCCGGCAAGTTTCCTACCGGCGGCTACTTGAAGAAGGTTCCGGCCGACCCCTGGAACAACCCCTATGTCTACCTGTCGCCGGGACTGCATAGCCAGGATTTCGACCTGATCAGCTACGGAGCGGATGGCCAGCCAGGCGGTGAAGAATTCGATGCCGATATCAACAGCTGGCAGATCGACTGAATCGAGCGGTTTCACTCTGGTTGAACTGGCGGTTGTGGTGCTGCTGCTCAGTCTGTTTACCCTGCTCAGCGTCCCGACCTTGAACCGGCTGGCAAGCGATGAACTGGGCCGCTCGGCGCGAACACTGAGCGGCACCATCAAGTATCTGTTTAACGAAGCGGTTCTTACCGGCCGGGAGCACCGCCTGATCTTTGATTTGCAGCACGGCTCCTACCGTGCCCAAGTCCTCGCCGCGGACGGCAGTTTGCACGAAGCGACAGGATCACAGCAGCAAGGGGTTCTCGGTCAGGATATTCGTTTTAGTGACCTGACCCTGCCGGAGCGAGGGCTTTTCCGCACCGGGACGGTGACCACGCGCATTCTACCCGTCGGCTGGATTGATGAGACCATCGTTCATTTGAGTGATGGTCAAAAGCGGCAGATGACGCTGCGGGTCATGCCGTTGACCGGGACCACCGAAATCCATGAGGGGTACCGGGAGTTTTACCATGAATGATCGGTGGAAGCGCTGGCGTCAACCGGCGAGTCCTCCCCCCGCAAGGTCAGGGCCGGCAGGGTTTACCCTGCTTGAGATCATGATTGCCCTGGCCATCGTCAGTATTGCCCTGGTTTCGCTGCTGGCGTTGGGGACCCGGTCGATTGGCGTTCACGAGCGACTGCAGCGCACCACCCAGGCAACCCTGCTGGCGCAGCAGCTCATGGCCCAGGCTGAAGTTGATGCCCGACACGGAGCGCTGCACAGGGCGATGACTACCGGCAGCTTCAGTGCTCCGTTCGACGGCTATCGCTGGAGAATGGAGTTTACCGAGACCCCCCTCCCCGCAGTGCAGATGGTGACCGTCAGCGTGCTGTGGGGAGATGAGGACCGTAATGAACTGGTCGATCTCACATCATTCCTGTTCTGAGGGTTCAACCGGGGACAGTGGCTTCACCCTGGTTGAGGTATTGGTTGCCATCAGCCTGTTGACCATTGTCCTGACCTCGATCTACGGGATCTTTTCGGCAGTCAGCTCGGCCAAAGAACGCCTGGATAGCGACAGCACCGACTACCAACTGGCCCGCGTACTCTTCGACCGGCTTGGTCGGGAGCTGCGCAGCTATCACCCGGTTGCCCAGTTGTCGTTCAAGGGAAGGGGGTCGGCCGATACCCTCTCTTCCCTCGAATTTACAACCCGTGCAGTCTCCCCGCTGGCCGGGGAAGAGACCGGTATCGCTCTGGTCCGTTACTGGCTGGAGCCAGACCCGCAAAGCGACCAGAACACCGGGGTCCTGTTGCGCAGCGAAACGCCTTTGCTTGGCGCGGTGAAAAGCGAAACCGAAGTTAGGGTTCTGCGGTTGGCGGCCGGCATTGCCGAAATGGACTTGCGCTTTTACAATAGCGGCCAGTGGTTCGACAGCTGGGACGGTCAAGGGGGAGCCCTTCCGGAGTTGGTCGAGATTAGCCTGAGGCTGGAGTCAGAACCTGGCCAGGAAACCCTGTTCCGTAGCGCTTTCGACCTGGCCAAGGGGAAGGGTCCATGAACGGCAGGGACCACCAGGCAGGGATGGCCCTGCTGCTGGTTGTGGTGCTGGTTGCCCTACTCAGCAGCCTGCTGGTCGAACTGGCGTTCTCGACGCTGATCGACCTGCGCCTCACAGAGACCTTTCGCGACAGCACCAAGGCCTATTACCTGGCCAAGGGAGGGGTCAACGCCGGGCGCATGCTGCTTCAGGAGGATCGCAACGACTATGACGGACGGGACGAAACCTGGAGCCTGGGTGTGACCAACTACCCGGTCAGCGAGGGGACCGTCAGTATCGCGATCGAGGATCTCGACAGCAAGCTGTCGATCAATGCCCTGGTGAACGGCGACAACCCCCAGACCGTCATGGTTGATCGCTTTTACCGCTACTTCAGCGCCATGCAGATCGAGCACCTGGCCGACCCTGCAGAGCTGACCGCAGCCCTGATCGACTGGCTGGACAGCGGGGATGCCCCCTATCGGCTGGTTCTGACCGATGGTGCAGAGATTGCTGTCGCCGGCGCCGAGCAGTCGTCCTATAGTGGAGGAGAGTATCCGTGCAAGAATGGCCTGCTCGACACTCTCGATGAACTCGGTCTAGTCAGTGGCTTTACACCTCAGGTTCTCGAACGGGTGCGAGAACACCTCTCGACCGGCGACAGCCTGAGCATCAACATCAACACCGCCAGCAGGGAGGTTCTGATGTCCCTCGATTCGTTGATCGACCCGGAAACGGCCGAATCGATCATTGCCTTTCGCAGGGAACAGCCGATCAGAAACCTCAACCAGCTTGAGGAGTTGCTCGATGCGGAGACCTTCATTGCGATCAAGACTCTTGGCAACCTGCAACAGGTCTCAACCACCAGCGACCGCTACCGAATCGACAGCCTGGGAAGGGTTAATGACGGACAGAGCAGACTGCGCGCCGAGGTTGACAAACGCAACAATCAGCTGCTCTCTCTCAAGGTGAACTGAAACTTATGGCCAAACGACTGATAGGCATTGATCTCGACACCGCTTCAGTGCGCGTCGTGATACTGCACCGGGTGAGCAAGGGAAAAACGACCCCGGTCACCATGCAAAAGCGTGATATCAGCGGACTTGACCTGCAGCTCACATGGATCAAAGAACTGCTGGGCGAGGAGCTTCCAGGAGACCGGATTGCTGTCGGTCTGCCGGCTGGCAGCGCCTATGTGCGCTGGCTCGAATTTCCGTTCCGTGAACGCCGCAAAATTGAGGAAGCCCTCCCCTATGAGCTCGGAGCGCAGCTACCGGTCTCTATCGATCAATGTGTCTCCTCCATGTATCAGCTGGATTCCGGTACGGTGCCGGCACACGTCTGCGCGGCAGCGCTCCCCGAACAGAAGATTATCGCGCTGGTCGGATCCTTCGAACAACAGGGGCTAACCCTGAACCTGGTCGATCTGGCTCCCTTCTGTGACATCCATGTCCTCCCCAAACGGCACACCCAGGCCCTGCTGCTCAAGGTGACCGAGCAACAGGCCGTACTGGCCCGCATTGAAAATCGGCTGGTGACCGACTTCCGCATGGTCGGATGCAGCCAGACTTGCGACATTCCGAAGTTGGTCCAGGCGCTGCTTCGTGATCTGCCCGCGATTCAGACGACGCGGACACTCGACTTGCCGCTGCTTCTCACCGGGCCGGGCGCCACCAACGAACTCTGCGAAGCGTTGGCGCCCCATATCACAAAGGTCGAACTGCTCAACCTTGAGCTTGGCGACAAACGAATCGACACCAGATTCCTGCCGGCAGCGGCCCTCGCTCTGCGCGCCGGCCAACCGAAGGAGAACGGGTCATTCAATTTTCGCCGTGGCCCCTATGCCTGCCGCGGCGAGTGGGCGGGGCTGAAGCGTGCACTGGTTACAACGGGAGTCCTCGCTGTCGGCACAGTGGTCGCTACCGCTGCCGCCATGACCCTTGGCTATCTCGATCGTTCCAGCCAGGTCGACCTTCTGCGCCAGGAGCTGAATCAGCTCTACCGGCAGTCATTTCCACAGGCCGAGACCATTGTCGATATCCCTCTTCAGATGCAAAGCGCCCTGCAGGAATTGCGGGCTCGCCATAAGATGCTAGGACAATCTGCAGATCCCGGCCCCCTCGAGGCGCTTGACGCCATCTCGGCGATGACCGGCAGACTCGACTTCGAAGTCGAAGATTTCCATTTTGAACCAGGAGAAGCCCGGCTCCATGGCAAAGCCTCGTCTTTCGAGACAGTCAACCGCCTGGCTGACGGGCTGAAAAACGCGGCGCCAATCGCCGCAACAAAAGTCATGGAGGCGCAACTGGGAGTCGATGGCAAAACGGTCGATTTCCGGCTGCTCCTGACACTGCAGGGAGGTAAGGCTCCATGATCTTTCTCGAGCGCATGACATCCCGGGAGAAAATCATGGTCGGTACGACCCTGCTGCTACTGGCGGGACTGGTTCTGTTCTTCGCGGTGATTTCTCCCTACCAGACGGCCATGAACCGACTCGACCAGTCTCTGGACTCCACCCGCCAGCAGCTTCAGCAGGCTCGCCAGCTGCAACCAGAGATCGCTACTCTGCAAAGCGAAATAGAGCTGTTGGAAAGCGGTCTCGACAGCACTGGGGGGTTCACCCCTCTGGCCTATCTCGAGGGAGTGACGACCCGCCTGGTCAGTCGCGAGCAGATCACCTACATGCGCCCGAAGCCGGTCAGCCGCCAGGGCGACCTGCAGATCGAGCCGGTCGAAATGAAAATCGAACGACTCGATCTCGGCCAGGCCGTTCAGCTTACCGACAGCATGACCAAAGCGAAGAGTCCGCTGCGTATCGACCAACTGGATCTCAAGCGGCGCCACGACGATCGCCGACGCCTCGACCTGATCCTGACGGTTGTCGCGACCCGGAGGGGGGAATGATGCCGCCTTTCGCAACCCATCATGAGCAAGAGGCCCCTCCTCTAACCGGCAACCTCAAAGCGCGCACCGGCAGAATGCTTGCGCCCTTGCTGCTGTTCGGTGCGGCGTTCCTGTTCGGGATCTACCTGTTCGCGCCGATGCCTGCCATCGAACAGCGTCTGATCGAAGAGGTCCGCAGCAACAGCCCCTTGACGCTATCAATCGGAAGCTCGCGCCTGACGCCCTGGATGAACCTGCACCTTGGCGACCTGAGTTTGGCCGGCACACCATGGCCACAACCGCCACTTTACATCGATGAGCTCACCATCTCCCCGGACTGGCTAAGCCTGATCAGCACCGACCCGACCGTCAGCTGGGAAGGTCAACTGCTCGGCGGCAGCATTGCCGGTAACACCAATAGCAGCGGTCTTTGGCAGGGCAAGGCGAACGCCCTTGAACTCGATCTGGCCGTCTGGCCGGAGGCAGGGATCAAGATCAAAGCGCAGCTCCTGTCTGCCAGTGCTTCCAGCGCCCTGCCGCTGGCGGAAACGACCATCAGCGATTTTGAGCTGAGTCTCGACCGGGTTCACCTGTTTGGACCGCTGGTCCCCGACGACACCGGCCAGGGGCTGAACCTCGGGCGAATCGCTATGAAAATCACCGGTCGTGGCCCTTCGCTGGTTGTTGAAGAACTTAAGGCCAGCGAGGGCGTACTGAAACTAACCGGGCAGGGATCGCTGTTGCTGGCCAGCGAACTTTCCCGCAGCCGGCTCAATCTGAACCTTGAGCTGACACCGACTCCCGACGCCCCGCCCGAACTCGCCAGTCTACTGGAACTTTTCGCGCAAAGGCAGGGGGATGGCCGCTTCCGGCTCAAGCTCACCGGAGCCATGAACCGGCTGGCGTTGCGTCCGTAATTCGCCCATTGACCGCTTGCTGTCAAAACTGCTCTCGACACGGATTGACGCCATGTTGAGGGCATCACCTTGAAGTAGAGTGTAGAGGAGGTCAGAGAGATGACGCTTGAAGAACTTGCCAAACATGACGGGCGTGATGGGCGAAAGGCCTTCATTGCGGTCAATGGAACCGTTTATGACGTCACTGACAGCCCCCGCTGGCAAAACGGCCTACACCCCCCCGACCATCTGGCTGGCCGCGACCTGAGTGAGGAGCTGAAGGTCGCCCCTCACGTCAAGGCCGTGGTGGAACGCTTTCCGGTGGTCGGAACGCTTGACGAGCCGGCCCCCGAAACCGGAGCCAGCGGCGGCAAGTTCAAGCTGGGGATTGCCGCAGCAATCATCACCTTCATACTGCTGCTGTTGATCTTGCTGCTCAGGTAGCAATACCGCTCGCCTTTCGGAAATATCTCTTGATTTCCCCGGTCGACTGGCCTAATCTCCGGTCATGATTCGTTTTGCCCTCCTCCTGGTCTTTGCCCTCTGGGCCTCTCTGTTGCTGATTTCGTGGGGCCACGCTCCCGAAGCCACCAGCCAGATTCAGTCTTCCGCTTCCAGAGCATCCTGACCCTTCGTTTCTCCCTTTCAACCACACGTTTTTTTGCAGTCAATCACTCTTTTTGCCGATTCTCAAGAACCAGAGTGCCGCCAGCACCTGCAGCACCAGAAGCAGAGAAAATCCTGTCTGGTAGCCGGCCGGCTGATACCCTCCCGATGCGGTGAGTGGCCAGCAGCCGACAACCACCCCCACACCCCACTGGGCAATAAACGCCGCAGAGAAGACCAGAACGTTGAGGGCCGTATTGGCCCGCCCGGACAACGGCTTGGCAAAAGATTGCGAGAGGACCGCATAGGGGAGGATACATGCGGTCCCGAAAAAGCCGAACAGCATCCAGAGAAAGCTACTCAGGCCAGCGCAGGGGACGATCAGCAACAGTTGCACCCCCATGAACGCCAACATGCCGGCAGCAGCCACTGCAATTAACGGGATGCCGCGTCTGGTCAGGTAGTCGGCAAGCACCCCAAAGGAAAAATAGCCGGCCATCATGGCCAGCGAGACCCCCATCAGCACCTTGGCAACGGCCATGCGCGGATAGCCGGCGACATCCCGCAACCAGGGACCGGCCCACAGTCCAGGCAGCGACAGATAGGCGGACTGGGCTGCCACGGCCCAGGGGGTGATCCGCCAAAAGGCGCGGCTGGCCATGATGGTTTTCAGCCCCTCCAGCTGCACTGCGAAACGCTCTCGTTGACCCACCTCATGCTGCTCGGGTACCACCCAGAAAATTGCAAGGGCAGCGAACAGCGTCAATCCGGCCAGCAGAGTGAAGACTCCGCGCCAGTCGGTGATCTCAAGAGCGATCTGCACCGGAGAGCTCGCCGCCAGAGCACCGAGCCCACCGGAGACCATCTGCACGCTGTTAATCAGTGGCAGGCGCTGGGGGGGGAACCAGAGAGTAAAGGCCTTGAATGCCGCCATCAGGCAGGCTGAGACCCCCAGCCCGATCATCGCTCTTCCGACCATGACTCCAGCCACCGATTCGGCTCGGGCGAAGACCATCGCCCCGGCAGCCGCAATCAGCAACAAAGACGCTTCGACCCGGCGCGGGCCAAAACGATCGAGCAGCAACCCCAACGGCAGTTGCGCCGCTGCAAAAGCCAGGAAGTAGGCTCCCGTCAGCAACCCGAGAGTGGCAGGATTCAACCCCAAGTCTCGCACCAAATCGGGTGCGATCACGGCATTTACGGTGCGATACAGGTAGGAGAGGAAGTAGCCCAGAGCAAAGGGAGAAACGATCCGTAGCACTTTTCGCCAGCTCAGGTTCATCTTTGAAACCCTTGTCTTTTCCGCCTTGATCCGTTATATCTCTTGAAATTTCGAATCGACCTGGTCTGCTAAGGATCGCAATTTTTTCTGCGGAGAATCACGCTCATGCCCATGTCAGAGGATTTCAAAAACCGGCTCTACCCCATCACTCGGCAACTCGCCGAACATTATGGCACACCCTTCCATATCTACGACGAAGCCGGCATTCGCCAGACCGGCGAACAGCTCAAAAAAGCGTTCTCCGGCATCGACGGTTTTCGCGAATATTTTGCGGTCAAGGCGCTCCCCAACCCACGGATTCTCGAACTGATGAAAGAGATGGGCTTCGGCTTCGATTGCAGTTCGATCCCGGAGCTGATCATGAGCCGTCATATCGGTGGCCGCGGCGAAGATATCATGTTCACTTCGAACAATACCAGCGTAGAGGAATTTCGCTTCGCCGCAGCCGATGGTGGCTGCATCCTGAATCTCGATGATGTTACCTTGATCCCCAAGGTTCCTGATTTCCCGGAGTTGATCTGCTTCCGCTACAATCCTGGGCCACGCCGCACCGGCAACATCATCATCGGCAATCCGGTTGAAGCCAAATACGGCATTAGTCATGAGCAGGTCATTTCGGCTTACCGCATGGCCATGGAGTGTGGAGCCAAGCGCTTCGGACTCCACACCATGGTCGCCTCCAACGAGCGCGACTACACCTATATGGTTGAAACGGCACGGATGCTGCTGCAGATTGCCGAACTGGTTGAATCTGAGCTGGGTATCCAGTTCGAGTTTCTCAATATCGGCGGCGGCTTCGGCATCCCCTACCGACCGGAAGACCATGCCCTCGACCTGGCCAGCATGTCTCACCAGATGACTGACCTGTTCGCCGAATTCAGAGCCAGCCACGGTTATGCGCCACGGATGTACATGGAGAGCGGACGCTGGATGACCGGCCCGCACGGTGCCCTGATTACTCGGGCGATCAACCACAAAAGCACCTATCGCCAGTATATCGGAGTCGATGCCTGCATGTCGGCCTTGATGAGACCGGCAATCTACGACGCCTATCACCACCTGGAGGTGATCGACAGCTGCGACCAGGAGGCGACCGAAGTTTATGACGTAGTCGGCTCTCTGTGTGAGAATAACGACAAGTTCGCTGTCCAACGGCCACTGCCGCCGATCAGCGAAGGAGACCTGCTGGCGATCCACGACACCGGTGCCCACGGTTATGCCATGGGCTTCCAGTACAATGGCCGCCTGCGCCCCAAGGAGTTGCTGCTACGCACCGACGGCTCTGTAGAACTGATTCGCCGGGCAGAAACTTCTGAGGACTATTTTCGGACTCTGGAGTTTACGACAGACAGCTGGTGCCCATAGACCTGACCTGCCCAAAGATTAGGGGTAAGGGGGGCATTCACCCGACAAGCATCTTTCGTTAGCGAGGCAATATGCGATTTTCCACCCTGTTGATGTCCACACTGGTTGCTCTGTTTGTCGTTCCCGCCGATCTCGAAGCGGCAATTTACAAATATACCGACGACAGCGGCAGAATGGTGTTCGTCGACGATGCCGACAAGATCCCTCCCCGTTTCCGCACCCAGGCTGATTCCATCGAGGAGCAGAGCGGCAACCTGGCTGTTGACCAGGCTGATGACACCCTGCAGGAACAGGCCGTATCGATTGCAGACCCGAGCATCGAAGCCCAGGCACGTACCCAGACGCGACTGGAGGAGAAGCGTCGCTCCTACCAGACCCCGGTTATGATCAGCGGCAACCGGGTGATGATCCCGGCTGAAGTTGCTGTCGGCAACCGCACCGCTCACCTGGTCCTGCTGCTCGATACCGGTGCCACGGCGACCGTGCTCCATCGCCAATCACTCTCCGGCCTTGAACTCCCGAAGGGGGAGATGGTCAAGGGGCGCCTCGCGGGAGGACAGAGTTTCAGTGCGGAGAAGGTCAGCTTCGGTTATATCGAGATCGGTCCTTTCCACATGCTGGAGATGCCGGCCATGGTCATTACCAACCAGGGACCGCAGCTGCCGTTCGATGGCATGCTCGGCATGGATTTTCTCAAGGACCACCCCTATCGCATCGACTATGAACGGGAGCGGGTGATCTGGGAGTTTCAAAACTGAGAGATACGACCTTCCCTCCTGCTCACAGTCGATTGTGAACCTGATTCTTCTCGAACCTGGAGATTTCCGTTCCCCGCACCACGCTTCATTGGGCGGCCGGCGTTTGCAACATATCCGCGAGATTCTCGCTCCGAGTGTCGGCCAGACTCTCAGGGCCGGCATCCTCGGCGGCCAGACTTGCTCGGCACGGGTTATAGCCATGACTCCAGAGCAGATCGATCTGGGCATCGAACTCGACCAGCGCCCCTTGCCGCCCCCCCTCCCCCTGACTCTTTTGCTGGCACTTCCCCGCCCCAAAGTTCTCAAGCGAATCCTGCAGGGAGTGACCGCTATGGGAGTCAAGGAGATCATCCTGGTCAACAGCTGGCGGGTCGACAAAAGTTACTGGCAAAGCCCGCTGCTCGACCCCAGCCAGTTGCGCGAACAGATGATCCTCGGCCTTGAACAGGGTCAGGATACCATCCTTCCCGAAATCCACCTCTTCCAACGCTTCAAGCCGTTCATTGAGGACAGCCTCCCTCAATACCTCTGCGGAAAAGTCGGTTACCTGGCCCACCCGGGGGCAGGGGTCCCCTGTCCCGCTGCCGTAAACGCCCCCAGCCTGCTGGCGGTTGGTCCGGAGGGAGGATTCATCCCTTATGAAGTCGAACGCCTGGTTGCAGCTGGACTGCAGCCGATCCACCTCGGCCAGCGCACTCTGCGGGTAGAGACCGCGGTGTCGGCTCTGCTCGGGCGATTGCTTCCGGCTTAGAAATCACATCTTTTCTGGATTCTCGGCAATCTCCTCATGATTCTTAACAGAAAATAACATTAGTCGAGACAAACAAAGCTGGTTAAATTTTACTAAATCTGTCTTCAAATAGCTGATTATTTTTTGTGTCGTCTAATTTTAATCTTCAATAATTCTTGATTAAAATTACAAGATTCTAACTGGACGTTTCACCACCCCCTGGAGAAAATAGAATAAAGCAAGTTTTGAAGAGAATTTCGACAGCCCGCACACGCTGAGGAGTAAACCATGTTCCAGAAAATCCGCGTCGCCGTTGTCAAGAACACCCGGCCCGTTTACCTGGCTGCTTTTTCCGCAACCCTGTTTTTTGCGGTCGGTCTGCAGAATCTTACGGCTCATGCCGATACCTTCACCCGGCATGCTATTTATTCCTCGGTTTTTTTCGCCTGCGTGTGGATTGCCTGCCGACTGTTCGCCGATGGCCTGAACCGCCGTCTGCAACTCGAAGGTTATACTGCTGAAACTGCAGGTGATATGATTTACACCTTCGTCATCTACATGGAACTCCTCAAGCATGTGGTCGGTTTCAGCTTTACTGTCGGCTGGATAGCCGGCGTCATGGCCTGCTGGGAATTTCTCGGTGACCGGATGATCATGGTCCCGTTGGGAGCCAGTCTCGCCGTCTCACTGACTGCCTTTATCGTCTCCTTCGGGTTTGCGGCCTTTACCGACCAACTGCGCTGGCCGGTCAAGGAAGAAGAGTAACCCCCCCCATTTCAGACGTTGTCAAGGGGCCGGCTGCACAGACAGTCGGCCCCTTTTGCGTTGGCAAAAATAACCCCTTCATCGGATGACCGGGAAGGGGAGGA
>PKTY01000276.1 GCA_002869725.1 Desulfuromonas sp.
CCCTGGCCCGCCAGTATGCGCGCCTGGTCACCGACGACGCCCTGCGCGGACGCGTCACGGCCTTACTCGAAGAGGAATTTCACCGCACCCGGCGCACGCTGCTGGAGGTCACAGGGCAGAGAACTTTGCTGGAAACCAACCCCGACCTGGTCAAGAGCCTGCAGCTGCGCACCCCCTACATCGACCCGATGAGCCTGATCCAGATCGAACTGCTGCGACGCAAACGCGGCGGCAACAGTTCAACCTGCCGCGACCACGTCCTGGCGGCCACCATCAACGGCATTGCCGCGGGGCTGCGCAACACGGGGTGATCGACAACCTCGACGAACGGCCCACTGTTCGCACCGCATCACGGAGGACACACTAAAGATCCAACGAAGCGTGTGGCCCTCCCCGTGCTGCTCGTTCTCGATACCGCCACCAGAGCCCTCGCCGATCACCTTTCTGACTCGGCAAAGAAGACCGCGTGGTTCGAGGTGAACAGCGGCGGAGTGCGGTTGATGATGGCGCGGATCACCGCCGAACCGAGCAGCCGCCGTTCGAGGAACCGGCGCGCGGCGGTGTGATCCCAATTGCTGTCGGGCTGGATCCTTCGATAGAGGCCGAGGGGAGCATCGCTGTCGATCGGCGCCGCATCGACGATGCCGTACTGTGCGGGGTTATCGAGCAGCCCCGAGGCCCGCGGCAGGTTCATGATCGACAGGTTGAGAAAGCCGATCTCGGCCGCGTGTGCTTCGAGGAAGGTCAGTGTCTGCTCGGCATCGTCTTCGGTCTCCCCGGGGGTTCCGAGCATAATGTAGAGATAGCTGGCGATCCCGGCCAATTTTAGGTTGGCCAGAATCCGTTCGACCGACGCGAGCTGCACCCCTTTGTCGAGCAGGTCGAGCACCCTTTGCGAACCGCTCTCCAGCCCCAACTGCAGCATACGGCAGCCGCTTTGCGCCAAACGCGCCACCAAGCAAGCGTCTTCGAGAATCGGCTCGAAGCGGACGAACCCGAACCAGTTGAAATGTGCCGGGCTTTCGGCCTGGTCGGCCAGCGCCTTGAGCATATTCACCGGAACCGCGTTATCGGTCAACTGAAGGTAACGGACCCCGTAGCGGTCGGCCAGTCCGCGCATCAATAGCGGCAGGTCGGCCGGGCTGCTGGCAGTATAGCGATGAACCGGCGCCGCCGCCTCGGGACAAAACAGGCAACGCTGCCAGTAGCAGCCGCGCGAACTGCTCAATGGCAGCACCGGCTGCGGCTAAAGATAGGCGGAGATCTCGGCGAAACTGAAATCGGGCACGAAGCCGATTGTTGTGGCGTCAGTCAAAGTGTAGGAGTCGCCTCGCTCTCCCCTGGCGAGAGCCGCCAGCACCGTCTCACCGGGGCCGAAGACCAGCCGGTCGAAGGGAGGAAGGCGCAGGCCAAGACATCGTAGTGGCTCCTGCCACGAGGTGATCAACCCACCGCCGGCGACCAAAAGAACGTCGGGCAGGGCACGACGCAGCAGCCCGGCCAGTTCAAAAGCCGGCAGGACCTGATGCAGGAAATTGACCGAGATGGCGATGATGCGCGGTTGCTGCGCGATGACTTTCGGCAGCAGCTCTTCACGGAAATAGGGGGCGAACAGGGTGTGCGTTGCACCGTCGGCAACCGTTTGAAGATCGTCCGGATTGAAGGATGAGAGCCCGGTATGCTGGTAGTCGCCGAGAGTCAGATGTTCATGGTCGCTCCCCCACAAACCCAGCAGCCGGTTGAGATAGCGCACGGCCGTGTTGTAACGTGCGAAGCTGTTGGTAGCAGCCGGCGAGCGCAGCAGCTCCAGCGACTTTGAACCATGTCGCAGGGCGCGGCGCAGGCTGGTCTCCGCCGTATCTCCGGCACGTGCCAACAGACGATCTTCGTCGAGCAGGTAGAGATATGCTGCGAGGTTGGCGTCGATGGCCTCAGCGGACAGCCCCTGGGCGCGCAGATGCGCCAGCAAAACCGCCAGGGCCAATGGCGGCTCGGCGGGCTTTAACGCCGGGGGTTGAAGCAGCAGGAGATCGGTCATTTAAGAAAACCGGGGCAGGTTGTCAGCTGGCTTCGGAGAGCCAGTGGCCAGGTTCACACGGAATGATCGAGGGTTCGATGATCTTCAGAAGTTTACGTCGGATGCGGAAGGAGAGTCCACCTTCTGTTACCAGACCCAACCATAAACTGCGACGTCTCAAGAGCCATGACCACCATCCGTCCCCCACGCGGCACCAAAACCTCCTCCCCCTCACTCACCAGATAATCCCTGCAGTCTCCCGCCCGCGTCACCCACACCAATCCCGTGTGACACTTCACCGTCACACGGCCGCGCCCTGTTCTCGGCGAACAGACGCACCTCTCATTCAGTTGTATCTCCATGTTCACCTCCTGCTCAGGTGCCCAGAGTACAACCCGATTTATCTTTAGAACAGGTTCAGTAATTGACTTTTGTATCCGTCACAGATAGAAACAAAATAAACTGTACCCATTGCTTGTGTGACAAGCTGTGCCTGTTCTGTTTCCGCAGAGTGACGTTAAACTGCCGACCATGCCCTTCGACCGCAATGATACCAACCAGCCGCTCTACTGCCAGGTCTCGGACTACATCGAGTCACTGATCTGCAAGGGGACCCTGCGCCCCGGCGACCAGGTACCATCGATCCGCAAGCTGAGTCGGCAGCTCGAGGTGAGCATCAACACTGTCAAGCAGGCCTACGGTCACCTGGAAGACCACCGGCTGGTCGAGGCACGGCCTCAGGCGGGGTACTTCGTCCAGGCCAGAAGTCTTGAGACGCCGGGGCTGCCGCAGATCGACCGAGCCGCGATCCACCCCACCGAGGTAACCTTAAGCGAACTGTCACAGATGATTTTGCGCGACACGCGCAACCCGGACCTGCTGCAACTGGGGGTCAACCTGCCCGACCCCGAGTCGCTCCCGGTCGACCGGCTGAGGCGAATGCTGACCAGCGAGACACGGCGGCTCGGCAACGACTGCATCGCCTACGCCCTGGACGGGGGCTACCCGCGGCTGCGCAAGCAGATCGCCAAAC
>PKTY01000389.1 GCA_002869725.1 Desulfuromonas sp.
AAGGCAGGAGTGAATGATTTCATAGATGCGGTTGCGTCTTCCAAAGGAACGTTCTTCGCGAAGGGTCCTTTTCTGGAAAACCTCATCCATCGGGCAGTCCGGACAGGGTGTCTTCCGTTCGTGCAGTGCAGAGTGACAGGCTTCGCCGACCCGGTCACCAAACACTTCCATCATTGTCTTGTTCATGAAAGTGAGGCGATAATCGCGAGAAGCGATGTAGGCGAAATCATCCATATTGTCGAGCATCGCCCGGAAGCGCGCCTCGCTCTCTTCCAATTCTGCCGTGCGTTCCTTGACCCTCTTATCAAGGGAGAATGCTTCGTTGCGCAGGTTGCGTTCGAGTTGGCGCATGCGGGTGACGTCGTGGAAGGATTCGATGCCGCCGATCGCTTCACCGGTGTCGTTGTAGAGCATCTCGACGTTCTTCATGATCGTGATGCGCTCGCCCGACTTGGTGGTAATGGAACAGAGCACGCCAATGACCGGTTTAGGGGTATCCGGGTCAAGCAGGCCACACCTGCGGGCGCAGGGGATGCCTTCCAGAAAGGAACAGTGCTTGCCGACCGCTTCTTCGGCGGTGTAGCCGGTGATCCGTTCCGCGGCCGGATTCCAGTAAAGGATGTTCAGGTCCAGGTCGACCACAAAAAGACCGCTGGGGATAGTCTCCAGGGTCTGTTCAAGGTGTAAATGCTGCATCTGTGGGTGTGAACTAAGCATAAAAGCCAAAATTTAAAAGGTGACCATTCCTGTATTTTTATCAGATCTCCAGGACCAGACCAAGTTAATAATGTTCTGGTCAGGCGCGGCCCAATACGGCGACATGGATCTCTCCCGCACCATGTTCCTTGAGTGTCTTGGAACATTCTCGAGCGGTTGTTGCGGTTGTCATGACATCGTCGATCAGTAGAATTTGCTCGCCGGAGAGAACCCTGTTGCTCGCAAAAGCCTTGTGTAGATTGCCTTGCCGGTCTGCGGCATTCTGCCCTTGCTGCGGCGGGGTCGTTTTGATGCGTTGCAGCAGATGGATCTCCAGAGGTGTGTGCAAATGTTTCGCGACCGGTTTGGCCAGCTCCAGAGCCTGCTGGTAGCCTCTTTGTCTCAGGCGACGGGGGTGGAGCGGTGTCGGGATGACCAGGTCCGGTCGAAAGTGTCCAAGGTTTGTCGTTAACTCGGCGATCATGAGTTTGCCAAGAGAGCTGCTCAGACCGGGGTTGTCTCGGTACTTGAATCGATGGATTGTTTCTTTAAGCGTCCCGATATGGCAACCGACCGCATAAACTTTGCTGAAATGAGGCGGCCGCCGCAAACAGTTCTCACAGTAATGCCGTGTGGCTGAACGGGTGGCGTGGGGTTGCGCACAGCAGGGGCAATGACTGGACGGGAGCGGCTGCACACCCTGCTGACAGGTCGGACAGATGTCGTCGGGTGCTCTGTCGCCAGGCAGCAAACGGTTGCACCAGGGGCAGGCCGCCGGCAAAAACAGGTCAATGCAGGCCTGAACATCATTCTGCAGACAGAGCAACAGGGACATCCCCCTCCTCCCAAAAGCGTATGGCTGGTATCAGCTGGACAGAGGCTCCCTCTGGATCAGACTGTGTCCTGTCATTTCAGTCGGGACAGGCAGGGCCATCAGGTCTAGCAGGGTCGGCGCAACGTCAGCCAGAATACCGGGCTTAAGTTCAGCCGGCTCAGGATCGACCAGGATCAACGGCACAATGTTGGTGGTGTGCGCCGTGTGCGGAGAGCCCTTCAGATCGACCATCTGCTCACAGTTGCCGTGGTCGGCGGTAATGAGGGCTGAGCCGCCCACCGCACGCAATGCGTCAACGACCCGTCCGACACAGCGGTCAACCGTTTCCATTGCCGTGACTGCCGCAGACAGGATGCCGGTATGGCCCACCATGTCCGGGTTGGCATAGTTCAAAATAATCAGATTGTAGTTGCCACGCTCGATCCGGTGGACGACTTCATCCGTGACAGCGTCAGCACTCATTTCCGGTTTCAGGTCGTAGGTCGCAACGTCCTGAGGCGAGGGGATCAGCGCCCGGTCTTCGTTCGGAAAAGGCTTTTCAACGCCGCCGTTGAAGAAAAAGGTAACGTGCGCGTATTTTTCCGTTTCAGCAATGCGCAGCTGCTTCAGCCCCGCATCGGCCACGACTTCTCCAAGGATGTTGGCGTGGCTCTCCGGCGGATAAGCGATCGGCAAGGTGAAGGTCTCGTCATATTCGGTCAGACAGACGAAGGTGGACAGCTCTGGAACGGTCGGTCGGGCAAAGCTGGCAAAGCCCGGCTGGGTGAAGCTGCGGGTGATCTCCCGGGCACGGTCCGCCCTGAAGTTGAAGAAAATCATGCCGTCGCCATCATGTACCCCGGTGTAGGGTGTCGCCGACGAGCTGATGACCCGGGGGACGACAAATTCGTCTGTTTGCCCCTCCGCATAGGCGGTCTGGATCGCGGCAGCGCTGCTGTCGGCAGCCAGGCCCTGTCCCAAGGCAATCGCCTGCCATGCCTGCTCGACCCGGTCCCAGCGATTGTCCCGGTCCATGGCGTAGTAGCGGCCCATCACGGTTGCAATCCGCCCGACTCCCTGAGCGGTCAACTCGTTCTCCAACGCGGCGAGGTAGTTGATACCACTTTGTGGCGGCGTGTCGCGCCCATCCATGAAGGCGTGAATGTTGATTTGCTCAATACCGACCTGTTTGGCCAGAGCAACCAACGCGTACAGGTGCTTTTGGTGCGAATGGATACCGCCATCCGAAACCAGGCCCATGAGGTGCAGGGCGCCATTCGCCTGACGAATGGTGTTGAGTGCTTCGAGAAAGACCTGGTTCTCGAAAAAACGGCCGGTTTCGATCTCATGGCTGATGCGCGTCAGACCCTGGTAGACAACGCGGCCGGCGCCGAGATTCAGGTGGCCTACCTCGGAGTTGCCCATCTGGCCTTCGGGGAGGCCGACGTTCAATCCGGATGTCTGCAGAGTGCTTGTCGGACAGGTCGCGGTGAGCTCATCAAGGTGTGGCGTGCGGGCTTGA
>PKTY01000344.1 GCA_002869725.1 Desulfuromonas sp.
AGGACCAGGTCGGCAAGCTCCAGTTCATCGCGCAGATCACCGTCGCGCATATCACACATCCGCATTTCAACCACCTCGAACCCCTTTTGCTGCAGCCCCTGCTGCACCGCCTCCCCCATCTTCCGGGTATTGCCGTGAGAAGAGAGGGTCAGCAGCAGAGCCCGCGGTGCCGTATTTTCCGGAGGAGGGGCCGAAAGTCGCCGATAGGCATTGACCGCCGCCTGCGGCTCATGTCGGTACACCGGGCCATGGGAGGGACAGAGAATGCGTAAGTCGAGTCCGTCGATCTTGTCGACCGCCTGACGCACCTTGTCCTTGAATGGCCGCATGATGCAGTCGTAATAAAAGTAGAAGTCGCTGGAAAAATCGGGGATTTCGTCGTTGAACAGCTTTTTCGAGCAGTAGTGGGCACCGAAGGCATCACAGGGGAACAGCACCGCCTCCTCGACCAGGTAGGTGAACATGGTATCGGGCCAGTGCAGATAGGGGGCCAGTATGAAGCGGAGGGTCTTGTCGCCGAGATCAATCTCGTCGCCATCCCCAACCACCCGGGCGTCGAACGGCTTGTTCAACAGCTGTTTGAGGAAGTTCTCCGCCGGCTTGGAACAGTAGACCGGCAGGTCGGGCCGCCGTTCAAGAAGAGTCGCCAGGGCACCGGAATGGTCCGGCTCGGTGTGATTGACCACCACCAGGTCGATCTGCTGCAGGCCACAGACCTGGTCGATCTTATCGAGAAACTCCTCGGTGAACGGGGCCTTGACCGTATCGATCAATGCCGTTTTTTCAGCCCCCCTGACCAGGTAGGAGTTGTAGGTGGTTCCGTTGTGGGTCGGGAACAGCTCATCGAAAATCTGCAGTTCAGGGTGCCGGACTCCCACCCAGTAGACGTTCTCGGTAATATTCTGATATGACTCCATCTGTGTCTCACCTTTCCTTTTGGTATTCGCTCCCTGTATAATCTTATCCATGTTTCCATCTCAGAAGATAATACAATCGAAACTCTCAGGCAACCGCGGGCCACACTTCGAAAGGGGTTTGCCATGAGCTTTGCGCGCAAAGACCGCAAAGGGATGAGCAGACGTCGCTTCCTCTCCCTGGGTGGGCTTGCTTTGGGCGCAGGGATGACCGTTCATTCCGCCTGGTACGAACCCAGAGCAGTGGAAACATCAACACACCGGCTGCCGGCCAGCAAACCTGGAGGCCCGGTGCGCCTGGTTCAGGTCAGCGACCTGCACCTGAGCCGCTTTGACCGCTATTTCAGGGAGGTGATCGAGCTTATCGACGGGTTACGCCCCGACCTGATCGTCTTGACCGGCGACTACCTGGAGGAGGAACGCAACATCCGCGGCGTGCTCGATTTCCTCAAGGCCCTGCATGCCCCTCACGGCATCTACGCCGTCCAGGGGAACTGGGAGTACTGGTCGCGGCTGGAAGGGGAGAATCTGCGCCGTCATTTTGCCGGGACCGGTGTCACTCTGCTGATTAACGAACGGGTCGACCTTGAGATCAGGGGACGAGGCCTTGCGATTTATGGCCTGGACTACCCTTCTTCAGCCGACTTCCTTAACGCGTTGCAGCGTCAGGTCGACCCCGAACGGTACAATTTTCTGCTCTCACACGTACCGGCCTTTGCTCACGAACAGCTCAATCGGCATATCGACCTGGTCCTTTGCGGCCACACCCACGGTGTGCAGGTGCGTCTGCCTTACCTCCCCCCTTTTTATCTGCCCCGTTTTTCCGGCCGCTTCGTCTCCGGTTTCTACCGGGTAAGTCCGCACCGGATACCGCTCTATGTCAACCGCGGCATCGGCACCAGCATCCTCCCCATGCGTTTGCTGTGCCGCCCGGAAATCAGCGTCTTTGATCTGGCCGCTGCCTGAACCGACTTAACTACTGGAGTCTGCTGATGCCCATCCCGATCACCCCCTCAAAAATCGACAAACTGACCCCCATCAAGCCCCAAGGACTGGTGGTTGTGATTACTGGAAACGGCAAGGGGAAAACCACCAGCGCCATGGGGATGGTGCTACGCGCCAGCGGTCACGGCCTGCGCACCTGCATCATCCAGTTCATGAAGGGCGACCTCTATTCCGGGGAGTGGGACGGCGTCAAACTGCTCGGCGAACTGGTTGAGCTGCATGCCACCGGCATGGGGTTCTGCGGCCTGCAGGACAATCGCTACACTCGAGAACAGCACCGCACCAACGCCCAGGCAGCTGTCGAGCTGGCCAGGGAGCAGATGAATTCCGGTCGCTACGACCTGCTGATCCTCGACGAGATCAACAACGCCCTCAAGCTTAAGCTGGTCGACCTGGAACAGGTTGTTACGCTGATCAACGACAAGCCGGAGCGGATGCACCTGGTGCTGACCGGTCGCGACGCCCATCCCGAAGTGATCGAGCTGGCCGATACGGTCAGCGAGGTGTGCGAGATCAAGCACGCTTATCGGCAAAAGATCGAACCGCAGCCGGGGATCGATTACTGAAATCGAGCTGAATCTTTCGAAACTGACAGAAAAACAGACGGTGGAGATTTACCCAGGGATCAGCCTTCAGACTGTGATGCAGACCATTATTGCTGAAGACAACTCACCAGGTTATCGGCCAAACCGTTCATCAGAGTGAAGTAGCTTTCCGTTTCAGGTGGCAGATCGCCCCCCAAAGGGTCGAGCACTCCGGTTCTGGCTCCTGTCCCTTCGATCACCGTGGCGACCAGTCGCGGCTCGAACTGCGGCTCGCTGAAAACGCAACGGGCCTGCACTGCGACAATTTTCTCGCGAATTTCGGCAAGCCCCCGGGCACCCGGTCTGCGTTCCGGACTGACGGTGACAGAACCTGCGACATTGAGACCGTAAGCCGCTTCAAAGTACTGGTAAGCGTCGTGGAAGACCATGTAGGGGAGATCCCTGACGGCAGCCAGCCTGTTTTTCAGCGCGGCATCCAGCTTGTCCAGGGCCTCGATCGATTGTCCCAACCAGGGGACGCGGGGCTCTTCGCCACGGAAATCACCCTGTCGCAGACGGCTGTCG
>PKTY01000401.1 GCA_002869725.1 Desulfuromonas sp.
AACCTGTTCCTGATGATGCTGCGTATTATGGGAGACAGACGCTGAGTCGGTTCATTGCCTTACCGAGAAATCCATTTTAAATTGAGCCAGCATCGCTTCAAGACGTCGGAACCATCTCGTGATAAAATTGGTCGTGTCAAATAGCCACTTAACGACATGAATTCACAGCGAGGACTGTCACGCAACTCGGGGAGGATTATTCACGGATAACGGAAGGTGGTGGGCCTATGTCAAAGACCGACCTGGTTCTGCTGCATGCACCGAGCGTCTACGATTTTCGCCAGAAAGCCATCCTTTACGGGCCGGTAAGCGACCTGATTCCCTCCTCTCCGGTTTTTGAAATGTACCCGCTGGGTTTTCTCACCATCACCAATTATCTGGAAGAAAGAGGATTTCGGGTCAGGATTGTCAATCTCGCCCTGCGCATGATCAACGACCGGCGATTCGACGTATGCCGTTTTGTCAAGCGCCTGCGGCCGAAGGCCTTCGGCATCGATCTGCACTGGCTCCCTCACGCCCACGGCGCCATCGAAATAGCCAAAATCGTCAAAAGCCTGCATCCCGACATCCCGGTGATTTTTGGCGGACTGTCTGCCAGCTACTTTCATAATGAGTTGATCCGCTACCCACAAGTCGATTTTGTCCTGCGCGGTGACGCCACCGAACCACTGCTCTGCCACCTGCTCACCAACCTTAGCGATCAGCGCAAGCTCGCTGCCATCCCCAACCTGACTTGGAAAACCGTTGACGGTGAGGTTCGCGTCAACCCGCTTGAATTTGTCCCCGCGAACATCGACTATAGCGACATCGCCCCGCAACGGATAGTGCGCATGGTGTTGCGTCACCGCGATCTGCAAAGTGTACTGCCGTTCAACGGCTGGTGGCAGAATCCAATCACGGCGGTTTTCACCGTTAAGGGGTGTGCCCACCAGTGCATCACCTGCGGTGGCTCGAGCCAGGCCAATGCTCTGCTCAACCAACGCCAGGTCCCGGCACTTCGCAGCCCCCACAGTCTGGTCAAAAACATTCTCGATATCAGCCGTATTTCAAATGGACCGATCTTTTTGGTTGGTGATCTCTACCAGGGGGGCACTGATTATGCCGAAACCACTCTGGAACTATTGAGCAAGGAGAAACTAAAAAACGAAATCGTCTTTGAGATATTCGGCATGCCCCCCCTCGACTACCTGCATAAGATTGACCGATCAGTGCACAACTGGAGTCTGGAACTCTCTCCGGAAAGTCACGATGAAAAAATCCGCCAGCGACAGGATCGCCACGTCTCGTACAGCAACAGCCAGATGGAAGAGGTCATCGCAACGGCTCTCACGCTGAGTTGTCACCGCGTCGATCTGTTCTTCATGATCGGTTTGCCACTGCAAACCAGAGAGTCGGTGAGGCAGACCATCAGCTACTGTCAACACCTCTTCCGAACCTCAGACAGCCGACTCTCCTGCTTCATCTCCCCGATGGGCCCGTTTCTCGATCCGGGTAGCTTCTGCTTCGAGGACGCCAGCCTTTGCGGATACCGACTGCGGGCCACCACTCTTGAAGAGCACCGCAACTTGCTGATCCAACCTTCATGGAAACAGATTCTCAACTATGAAACGGCCTGGATGAACCGGGACGACTTGGTCGCAGCGACCTATGAGGCAGCGGAAACCCTCAACAACCTGAAACTGGAATACGGCAGGATCAGCAGAATCCGCGGGGAACAGGTGGCCGGCCGGATTGCCAGAGCCAAGGCCCTTGAAGCGCGCCTCAGCTCACACGATCACACGACCCTCGACCTGGAATCGTTTAAAGCTCTTGAGGGCGAAATCAATGAATTCAGCGTGTCAACCGTCTGCGACAAACAGGAGTTGTACTGGAGAAGACATCTTCTGAATTTCAAATGGCCCGCAATCCTGAACATTTGTTTGCGCGACTTGTTCAGTCGGCACCGCCCGGCCAAAAGGTCGGCACTTCCCGCCGCACCCCCCTGGGAACATCCTGAATCCATCAGCAAGGTACAGATTCACTGATTTCTGGAGAGAAGATCAATGGTATGCCAGCCCGTCGACAGGGGATTTATGATACGAAACCATCTTTGAGCGATAAAGCCGGCCCTATATTTGTCTTTAAGTCGAAGCCTAGAGTATGTATGATACTTACGTTGGTAACGGTCAAAATTGAGCTACGACAATCAAGCAAAGCGTCGATGCCCTCTTATCGGGCGCAATTGTTTATCCCAAGATATTACCTTGCAATGGAGGCATGAAGATGGCAGTCAACAAGGCAATTCTGGTCGGGAATCTCGGTAAAGATCCTGAATTGCGCTATACCCCCTCAGGTGCAGCGGTGGCAACTTTCTCTCTGGCAACAACCGAGCGGTTCAAAAACCGTAACGGTGAACAGCAGGAACGCACCGAGTGGCACAATATCGTCGCCTGGGGGCCCCTCGCCGAGATTTGTGGCAAGTATCTGGCCAAAGGGCGCCAGGTCTACGTCGAGGGACGTATCCAGAACCGCTCTTACGATGATCGTGACGGCAACAAGCGCTATACTTCAGAGGTGGTCATTAACGAGATGCAGATGCTCGGAAGGCCAAGCGACGAGCAAGGTGGAACTCGCCCGTCAGCCCCCTCGGCAGCTACGGCGCAACCCCAAGGAGCCAACTCTTCGGCGACTTCGAATGAGTACGAAGAGCCGCCATTCAACCCGGATGACGACATTCCGTTCTAAGGATCAGGAACTAGACAGCGGTTCAGTTCCCTCAACGAGGTCAATCTTGTAAAATTGTTTTCTTGTAACTGCGGGGGCTTGGATGTCTCTTGAACTAAGACGCAAACTGTTGATCAAACTGCTCGTCGACCCTGAGCAGGGTGTTCGTGACGCAGCAGCTGCGGCACTCGAGAAGCTCGAGTCATTCCTCGACCTGGATCAGATCGTCAAGGCGTACGACATCCGCGGGACCGTGCCGAATCAGTTCGACGCCGAGGGCGCGCACGCGCTCGGGGTGGGGTTCGCC
>PKTY01000183.1 GCA_002869725.1 Desulfuromonas sp.
AACGAATCAGTCGAACCACTTGCTCTATCTTGTCAAGAAGGGCTTCAGGAGGATCATCAAACAGCAAATGTGCTTCATCAAAGAAGAAAACAACACGTGGTTTCTCTGGATCACCGACCTCTGGAAGCTGCTCAAAAAGTTCTGCGATCAGCCACAGTAGGAAGGTTGCATAAATCTTGGGCGTCTGAATCAACTTGTCAGCAGCCAGAATGTTTATTACACCTCGCCCTTTCGAATCTGTCTGCATGAGGTCATCAAGGTTGAGCGCAGGCTCCCCGAAAAACATTTCAGCGCCCTGATGTTCCAGAGAAAGAAGCGAACGTTGTATTGCACCTACACTAGCAGATGAGATATTGCCGTAGGTTGTTCGGAACTCTTTGGCATTATCACCAACGAAACGAACCATTGCTTGCAGGTCCTTGAGGTCCAGAAGAAGCAGACCCTGATCATCAGCAACCTTGAATACTAGTGTGAGGATTCCTTCTTGGGTAGGGTTTAGGTTGAGTAGGCGCGCCAGCAACAGTGGGCCCATCTCTGAAACTGTAGTCCTTACAGGATGGCCTTGCTAACCGAACATATCCCAGAAAACAATAGGGAAACTCTCAGGGACAAAGTTTGAAAGCCCCAAGACCTCTACACGCTCTAGGACTTTCGGATGATCGCCGCCTTCATATGCCAATCCTGACAAATCACCTTTGACATCAGCCATAAAGACAGGCACACCAATACGACTGAAATTTTCTGCAAGCACTCTTAGGGTTACTGTCTTGCCAGTTCCTGTAGCACCAGCAATCAGCCCATGTCGGTTTGCCATTCGAGGAAGAAGACCTAAGAAATCATCAGTTTTAGCAATGGGGATAGGGTTCTCTAGTGACATAGGCCTCTCTCATTAGTTAGGGAGTCATCATAGCTTACCAGATGATCAGATATTTAAAAGATGATGACACAATTCTTGATGGATAATTTGACTTTCAGAGCAGACTGGGAAAAACTTAATGACCTGCAATCAAAGATAAATGTTTTTTCGTGTCCGCTTAATTATAAAAAAGGATTCCAGCACTAAAAATACTTTATAGTGCATGGTATTTATCTCTTTTAAATCTAACTATCATATATAATGCGAAATTACACAATATTATTTATTATAAAACTTCGATAAATTGTTTTTCAGCTAGTTTTTTCAATAACTTCACAAAATTAATTAAACAATATTTGTGTTTAAAAAGAAGCATTTATTTCAGCGTTGATCAATTGCCTCTATATTTCACATATTTATTTTTAATCATATAACGTAAAAACGAAAAACCACCCTGCGCACAGAGTGGTTTTAATCGATCCTGCTTGCCCCCTTCAGTCACCAGTTTCTTATATTGCTACATAAACAGAAGAAATCGCTATACTTAAAATTAAAAAAAAGGTCAAACATCTGACCGTTCCTATAAGTCCTCTTATTTCTAATTATGGGCTGAAACACCATCAATTCAGACCATTCCTACAAACCCTTCAATATGAGAAACGACCCCTTAGTCACCATGTGGCCATTTCAACTTGGATTAAAAACCTTCTCGGATTGCGCTATCAACCGGAGGGCGTTTTTCCTCTCATGACCCGTGAAATCTGGGAATAGCGCAACCTATTAGCGCACCTGCTTCGGGAGCAGGCGTCGCTGGTTCGAATCCAGTCATCCCGACCAGTATTCACAAGAAGCGGCCTTCCCAGGGTCGCTCGTCTTTTTCGTCCTCCGGTCCAGGTCCGGTACGGAGGATCTTTCAATACAGTAATGAGTGGATGAGCGGAGCGATGCTATGCGCATGATGATCTTAAACAGGTTGTCAACGATTTGAAGCGGCCCGGCTACCCTTTTTATATCATGGCTTGAGCCTTTTTTTGAGTTTCGCTTCCCGCGACCTCCACCTTGTCGCCCCCTTACATTGTCATGCGTTCTATGGGGAAAAGCTCTAATGTTACGGAAAACTACCCCTTCAGATTGAACCCGGAAAATTTGGGAGTTTAAAGCTTGTCCAGCATAATCGAGGCGAAGCTCAATACAAAAAAGAAGCCGCACATGTCAGTGACCGTGGTCAGCAGTGGGCTAGACACCAGCGCAGGATCAAGCTTCATGCGTTTGAGCGCCAACGGGATCAGCCCCCCGAACGAGACGGCAACGAAGGTATTCAAGGCCAGCGCACTACCGACGACGAGGCCGAGGAAGGGGTTGCCTTTCCAGAGCCAGGCGGCGGCACCCAGCATCAACCCTAGAACCAGGCCATTCAAAAGCCCGACACCGGCTTCCTTAGCCATAACCCGTGCCAGCTCGTTGGGTCGCACCAGCCCCAGGGAAAGCTCGCGCATACTGACGGCCACGGCCTGGTTGCCCGAGCAGCCACTCATATCGCTGACCATCGGCAGGAAGACCGCCAGGGCAATCACTGCCGCCAAGGTGTCCTGATAGAGAGCAATGACGCTCGCTGCAATGATGTTCAGCACGATGTTCAAAGAAAGCCAGGAGAGGCGGCGGCCAGAGCGCTGCAGAAGCGGCATGGAGCGAAACTCCTCGCCACCAACAATTCCTGAAAAGGCCAGAAACTGGCGCACGCTGCGCTTGCTGCTCGCCTCTTCCACTGCCTCGGGAAGGACGACTCCAAGAAGGCGATTGTCTGCATCGACCACCGGCACTCCGAAGAAATCGTGTTCTTCGAAGAAGTTGCTCAAATCCTCGATGGTTGCGTCGACCGAGACCGACAGAGGTTGACTGATCATGACCCGGTTTAATGGCGAGGAATGGCTGAGAAACAGCAGGTCGTGCATGCGCAGAACGCCGCAAAGACGACCTTCCTGGTCTGTTACAAATAAATACTGGACATGATAATCGATATATTCCTGCCGATTCGCCTGCAGATCAGCGTGGACATCGCCGATGTTCTGATCAAGCTGGTAATCAACGTATTCCGAGATCATCAGTCCGCCGGCCGTGTCAGAGTGATATTCGAGAAACTGCC
>PKTY01000325.1 GCA_002869725.1 Desulfuromonas sp.
CTCGATTGTTTTAAAGGAGTATCACTTACCATAAAAGTCACGCTATGTAAAGCTTTTCTCGCATCAGATCCCCGCAGGAAACACCTTTAGCAGCTCCAGCGATGCATCAAAAGTTTCGTCATCCTGTTGCGGCCAGGTTGCTATGGCCGCCAATTGACCAGAGACCATAATCCGAACCCGCTGACCTGGATCAGCCTGCCCTGTCAATTCACCACATTTCGGAGCGATGCCATCTTTGAGTCGCAAGGCAACATCCCCTTCAATGACAACCAGGGGCCAATCCGCCAGTGCTTGAGCTGGGCTCAACAGCGGTAAATCTTCGCCGGCCGCAGCCAGACGCTCAATTTCGTTCAAAGGGACGCTGTCAACCTCATCAAACAGGCCGTTGCGACAGCGTCGCAGGGCGGTCAGATGAGCACCACAACCAAGCTTGACGCCGATATCGTGACAAAGCGTCCGGATGTAGGTACCCTTACTGCAAGTCACCCGGAGATCGACCTCGGGCAGCTCAAAACGCAAAACCTCGATCGCCTTGATGGTCACCTCGCGCGCTTCGCGCTCAACCTCAACGCCCTGTCGCGCCAGTCGGTAGAGAGGTTGACCATTTTGTTTGATGGCCGAGTACATCGGCGGCATTTGAGAAATGCAGCCAGTCAGGGTAGCACAGGCAAGATCCAATGCTTCGCGGCTGACATTTTGCCAGTCGGCCTCTGCGACGACACGGCCTTCAGCGTCCTGGGTATCCGTTGCCACACCAAGCCGCAGCGTGGTCTGGTAAACCTTCTCGCCAGCCATCAGATACTCGATCAAACGGGTCGCCTGACCGATAGCTACCGGCAAAACGCCTGTCGCCAAAGGATCGAGCGTGCCGGCATGACCGATCTTGCGTGTGCGGCAACAACGGCGCAAGGTCCGAACCACATCGAAGGAGGTCACTCCAGCAGGCTTATCAATAATCAGTAAACCGTCCATCAGCGTCAGCGCAGCAGCTGCCCCACGCGGTCGAAAACTTCGGCTTCAACCTCGGCCAGCGTGCCTTTCACCATCCCCCCAGCAGCGTTATGGTGTCCACCGCCGCCCAGTTCCCGTGCCAGGGCACCGACATCAATTTTACCGGCAGACCGGAACCCGACCTTAAAGTTCTCCACATCAATCTGGCGAAAGAAAATTGCAACCTCAACACCACGGATCGAGCGCGGATAATTAACAAAGCGGTCGGTGTGCTCGCCATTTGCACCGGTCTGCTCATACATTTCGAGAGTCACGGCAATCGACGCAAATGTGCCACATTCGGCAACACGCAGGGTTGGCAGCGCCAGGGCAAGCAACCGCAGCCTCACTTCATCCTGACTTTCATACAGTCCCGCTGATATCGCCCAGGGATCAACACCCAGGTCGACCATTTCACCGGCAATCCTGAAGGCCTCACCATCTGCATTGGAGTAACGGAACGAACCGGTGTCGGCCAGAACGGCAGTGTACAGGTTCACAGCAACATCCGTATAGATCGGCCAGCCGGCCGCCTTGATCAAGCGATAGACCAAGGCACCGGTCGCGCTTGCTTTATCATCCACCCAATAGATGTCACCAAAATCTTCTGAATGCGGATGATGATCGATGTTCACCAAAGTATCACAGCGTTCCCTGATCCAGCTACCGGCCCGCTTCAACTCGCCGGCATCAAGAACAAAAGCCACGTCAAAGTGGCTGGACGCATCTACTTCGGTAACTATCTTCTCATAACCAGGCAGGAATGAAAAATCGCCAGGGACGCCATCGCGATTATACGCAACCACCTTTTTCCCTTGTTTTTCGAGAGCGAGTGCCAGTGACAAGGTTGAAGCAAGCGCGTCACCATCCGGGCTTTCATGAGCAGCAATCAAAAAGCTCTGTTGTGAAGAGACAAGATCAAGGACTTTCTTAATCATTGCTGTCTTCCTGCTTGATTTCACGAAGTAAACCCTCGATTCGGTTGGCGTAATCAACAGATTCGTCATAATGGAACAGAATTTCGGGAGTGAACTTCAGTCGGAGACGGCTCCCCAGATGCTGACGGATATACGAGGCCGAACTCATCAAGCCAGCCTCAGTCTCCTTACGCGCCTTTTCATCACCGATCACCGAGTAGTAAACTCGAGCCAGATGCAGATCGGGCGTAACATCAACGGCAGTGATGGTTACGAAGCCGACCCGGGGGTCCTTGAGGCCATTAACCAACAATGTTGAAATTTCCTTGTGGATCATTTCGCCGACTCGGCGTGCACGTTGAGACATGATTTTCTCTAGAAGAGCAATCAGCTTATAGCTACTGATTAACAGTGAATGAACTCGATCTCGCTTGAAACCAGCTCGGCCAGGCCGCTATCGGCTACTTCGTCCTCGATCCGCTGCAGGATTGGGTCTACCACCTGCTCACTACTGCTCAGGACAGCAAAGCCAAGTGCGGCGCTCTGCCAAAGATCCTGATGGTCGACCTCGGCACAGCTGGCTGGAAACCGGTTCCGGCAACGTGCCAGCAATTTCTGCACGACACCACGTTTTTCCTTCAAACTATGGACGCCGTGCAGACGCAGCTCTAATCGTAAAACCCCGACAACCATGAAATCAGCTTTCAGTCGTCAGTGTTCAGTTTTCAGCACAAGCATTTAACTGCCAACTGGTCACTGAAAGCTGACGGCTAAAACCTCCTACAAGGATGTTTTAACTTCCTTGATCTCGAAAGCTTCGATCACATCTCCCGGCTTGACATCGTTGTAGTTTTCCAAGCCGATGCCACACTCGTAACCGGTCCCCACTTCCTTGACGTCATCTTTAAAACGACGCAAGGAGTTGAGTTTTCCGGTCCAGATCACCACATCGTCGCGCAGCAGACGAGCGCTGGCGTTGCGCAAGATCTTACCGTTGGTGACATAACAGCCGGCCACAGTACCAACCTTGGTAACGTTGAAGGCTTCACGAACA
>PKTY01000256.1 GCA_002869725.1 Desulfuromonas sp.
CGTTGGCAGGAAACAACTCCTATTCAGGTGGCACCACCGTGACAGGGGGCACCCTGACCGGCGACACCGGCAGTCTGCAGGGACTGATTAACAATAATGCCGCTGTGGTTTTTGATCAGGTTTTTGATGGAACCTACGCTGGGACTATGAGTGGCAGTGGTGGTTTGATCAAGAGTGGCACTGGCAATCTGACCTTGTCGGGCACTAACAGTTACACCGGTGGCACCAGCGTTGCCGGAGGGAGCTTGACTGGAGACACTTCCAGCCTACAAGGACAGATTGTTAACAATGCCACGGTGATCTTTAGCCAATCCTTTGACGGCACCTATGCCGGCGACATGAGCGGCAACGGCAGCTTGAGCAAGGCCGGCAGCGGCAATCTCACCCTGACCGGCAGTAACAGCTATGCCGGGGGGACAATAGTGTCTGCCGGCACCCTGACCGGTGACACAAGCAGTCTGCAAGGCCAGGTCGTCAACCAGGCCGCCGTGGTCTTCAACCAGTCCATTGACGGGACATATGCCGGAGATATGAGCGGTGCAGGCACCCTGACCAAGACAGGTTCCGGCAATCTCACCTTGTCGGGCACCAACAGCTATGCCGGTGGGACAACGGTCTCAGCCGGCACCCTGACCGGTGACACAAACAGCCTGCAGGGCCAAGTTGTCAATGACGGAACAGTGGTTTTCAGCCAGGGATTTGACGGGACCTTTGCGGGTGACATCGTGGGAGAAGGCTTTCTGGTCAAGAGTGGTGCTGGCAACCTGACATTGACGGGGGTCAACAGATACTCTGGCGGGACTGTGGTTTCCGAGGGGAGCCTGACCGGAACCACCTACAGCCTCCTGGGAGATATCATTAACAATGCCCAGGTGATCTTCATCCAGGATTTCGACGGCACTTATTCCGGCAACATGAGTGGCTCTGGCAGCCTTATCAAGGAAGGCGCCGGTACAGTCACTATGACAGGTGCTCTCGATTACACTGGGGGGACGGAAATCATAGAGGGTGAGCTGCTTGGCGATATCGTTTATTCTGGTTCCAGTAAAGTTGGTGCAGGCATCCTCGTCGGAGATACCGATATTCTTCAGGGGGATTTTGTCAACGACGCTGAAGTGGTCTTCGATCAGGATTTTGATGGGGCCTTTGCCGGCAACATGAGCGGCACCGGTGAGTTGACCAAGGACGGCAACGGCAATCTCACTCTGACCGGAACGAACAGCTACACTGGTGGCACCACCGTTTCCGGGGGCACCCTCACGGGCAATGCCGACAGCTTGCAGGGCCAGATCGTTAATAATGCCGCGGTGGTGTTCAACCAAAATGCCAACGGAACGTATGCCGGTGAGATGAGTGGTACAGGCACCTTGGAGGTGACTGGTTCAGGCCAACTCAATCTTACTGGTAACCATACCTTCACCGGATTGACATCCGTTACGGGCGGGGCCTTGATGGCAAATGGATCGTTGGCTTCGAGTGTTGAAATCGGACCCACCGGCTTTTTGGGGGGTACCGGTTTCATAGCGGGTACAGTGAGCAATTGGGGGACAATTGCTCCGGGTAATTCGATCGGCACACTGACGTTAGGCAACTTGATTGCACAACCCGGCTCAACCCATGCCGTTGAAGTCAACCCGGTGGGGGCAAGCGACCTGGTCCTTGTGGCGGGGAGTGCGACGCTCAATGGTGGAACGGTCAATGTGAGTAGAGAGTCTCTCGACAATCCAGAGAGCTTCAGTCGGCGGACATTCTATGAAATTTTGGCGGCAGATGGCGGCATTGCCGGACGTTATGATGGCGTTGTTGACGATATGTCCGAGATCAATCCGTTTCTTTATTTGGCCAGCTCGAAAAGCCTCCAGACTGTTTTGGTCCGAAATGATATCGATTACGCCCAGATCGCAGGACCTTTGACAGGCAACCAGTTGACGGTGGCAAACGCCATGACTCAGGCCTCACCCACGACCTACCTGGGAGAATTGGCCGATGCACTTGATATCGTTTTCGACACATTGGATGAGGTTGGGCGTAGCGCTGCTTACGACCACTTTGGCGGTCAAAGCATTCACACGGCAATGCCGATGACGGCGTTCAGTCTGACCGATGGCTTTAACGGTGCCGTCGGCAGTCGCATGAGCCGGTTGCATCAGCAGGAGCACGCTTCGGCGACAACAACAGACTCACTGCAAGGGGTCAAGTTGGCCATGGCCGGTGAGGTTAAGGATCTTGCCCCTCTGGATGAACAGGGGCAGCAAGACCGGCACCTGTGGATTCATTCGTTTGGTGTCGATGGAGAGGTTGATGGAGACCGCAATGCTGCCGGTTACGATTACCAGGCGTACGGATACGCCCTTGGGGTTGACTTCCCGGTTAGAAAAGGGCTGAACGTTGGCGTGACCGCCGGTTACGGCAAAACCAAGATCGACACTGATTCCGATGACGATGGCTCAGTCGAAGGGCTGTTGGCGGGTGTGTATACCAACTACCAAAGCAACGGGTTTTACCTGGATGGCATTGTCGGCTTTGCTGACAACAGCTACGAAACGACCCGGGCCATTGCTGTCGCCACGTCACGCTGGGCAGCTCGGGGCGACTATGATGGCGATGAGTGGCTGGCCGCTGTCGAGGCGGGCTACATGGCCAAGTTTGGAGAGTATGAAGTTCAACCTTTCTTCGGGACACGGTTCATTCGTCAGGACGAGGAGGGTTTCACAGAAGAGGGCGCCGGCAGCTTGAACCTGGATATCGAAGAGAGGACGACGACATCCTGGAAGCTGTCTCCCGGAGTCAAGGTGAGCCGGCCGATCAGTATCGGCGAACGTAGCTTCCTGGTTCCCGAAATCGGTCTGAAATGGGCCTATGAACTGCGTGACAGCAACGACACGATCAACGCCAGCCTTGCCGACACGCCGGCCGCCGGGCAGTTCAGGCTTGAAGGGGTTGATGTCAGCAGGAACAGCATTGAAATCAGTGCCGGCTTGAGCATAGTGGGGAGCGAGAACCTTCAGGGTGGGTTGAACATCAACACCGAAATCAACTCCGATCGCTCGAACCATCAAGTTGAAGTCGGCATGAGATATCTCTGGTAAACTGGCAGGAGGGGTAAGGGATTCCCCAAGATGCCCCTGCCAGGGTTCGCCTTGGCGATGCATAGGTCAGGGGGTCGGTCTCCCTCGGCGCCACCATACAAAACAGACGGACCCGTCCACTAACCGCGTCCGGTTATTGGACGGGTTTTCTTTTCCTATGTATTGTTAGCGACTTATGCCGCTTTCAGAGTGTCGGTGCTGTCGCCAAGATCGCTCACGTATCGGGAAACCCGTCATGCCCCGCTTCTCATTCGTCTCAAAATCCTCCCTATTCTTACGCCCATCTTCGGACCTCATCCGGTTTTCTGTGTCTTTTCTTGCAGTCCTGCTTTGCAATCTCGTTGGCAAACTAGCTGATACTTCTTCATAATCGCGTCAAGCAGGTGGTTGATGTCCATTGTCGGTCGCTCCTCGTTGTGGTTTATGCCCTTACTTGCTGGAGCGGTTTCAAATCTGTCGGGACTCCATAGAATTACAATTGCACGCCGCATAGCAGATGTTATATTGATGAGCAGTTTTCAATGGCCCTCCTGCGCCTCAAAAAAAAGACCATCAGCGTTGCCAACGACGATTGTCACCAGTGGAACGTTGCACCCGGCCTGCTGCATTTGTTACAAACGGTAAGACGGTGCCGTCGAAGCTGGCACAGCGGCAGTTTATAGCTTTTTGTGAAACAAACGGGATTGAGCCAGGCTTGCCAGCGGCGGGGGGCAAGCCATGAGCGCCAACGAACAGGAACCCCGATTCTTTCTGATCGATTCCGTTTTACGAGACATTGGAGACAACGACCACCAGTGGGTCAAGATGGAAGCCCCCGCACCGGATGAACCGACCCGCCAGAAAGGTCGCCGATATCACCGCCGCCCTGTCATGCTGTACAACACATTTACGGATTGCCAAGCCTACTCATCTATAACGACCTGCAGTAAATTCCACAGATCACGAAACGTCATTTTTTGTCAGCTCTAAAAAGAAAGGTACGGCCATGAACCTGAATCACTATTTCTCAGATAAACGTGGTGTAGGTGTTCTTTCGACCGCAGATTCAGAAGGGCGGGTTGATGCGGCCATTTATGCCCGTCCTCATGTCATGGAGGACGGGATCATCGCCATGATCATGCGCGATCGCTTAAGTCACAAGAATCTCCAAGAAAACCCTTACGCTGTTTTCCTCTTTATGGAGGCTGCAGAAGGTTACCAGGGGATTCGGGTCTTCCTGAAAAAAATACGTGAAGATCAAAATAAAGAGTTGTTGGATAAGCTGACCAGGCGATCGCTATCACCGGAAGAAGATGCGAGCAAAGGGCCGAAATTCATGGTCTACTTTAGCGTGGAAAAAGTACTTCAGCTTGTTGGAGGACAAGAACTATGAGAAGGATGGCGCTGTTGGCAGTTTTTGGAGTGTTCGCATTTCTGCTGAGCGGCTGCGGCGCCACAAAAAAGCCGGAAATCGGGCTTGTTGATGACAGCCTGCGTTCCTGTCCGGATTCTCCCAATTGTGTCTCCAGTATGGCAACCAATGATGCTCAACGGGTTGGACCTTTTCAGTTGCAGGCGTCCCATGAGAAAGCCTGGGCTCTCGTTAAAAGGACGATCCAAAAACTGCCACGCACGCGCATCGTTTCATCTACGGATAATTACCTCCACGCTGAGTGCCGCAGTGCCGTTTTTGGTTTTACAGATGACCTTGAGCTACAGCTAATGCCCCAGCAGAATCAGATTACGATTCGCTCTGCAGCCCGCTTCGGGTATTTCGATTTCGAGGTTAACAGGAAACGGGTGGAAAAATTGACAAGCCAATTGCGCGCTGCGGGAGTGATTCTTTAAACAGTGCATCAAGTCACTGCCATAGGTGAACAATGGAGAAAAAGTAGCAGTAAGACACCAACCCGTTTTACAGTCGCAGCCAAAGTGTGACGCTACGCGTGTCCTTTTCCGAAGAGTTCATAGAGTTTTTGTGTGCGATAATCAAAAATATTGGCAAGCATATTTCTGACCAGGATCTTATCAACCAGAATACCTAGTCGACCAAATGGTAGCTGATAGGTTACCTGATCGATCATACGTGTCATCGTCTCGGCGACCTCCTCGATGATGTGCAGGTGATACCACATCTTGTAAGGGCCCTTTCTCTGTTCATCCACAAAACTGACACCCGGATTAATGTGTTTGATTTCCGTTAGCCACAGGCGTGTTCCGAAGGTCGGAATCTTGATCTCATACTCGATCATCAGGCCGTTGTACATTTTTTCGGGCAAGTCGGAAAGTATTTTGAAATCAAGATCGGGTGGTGTTAATTGATTCAGGTTTAGCGGGGTGGCGAGAAAATCCCAGATCTCAGTCGGTTTGGCAGTAAGTAAAATTTCCCGTTTCAGAACATTCATTGATCAATTTCCATGATCCACAAAAATCAAATTTTTGATTTCGAACCCGTACTCGTCTGCTTTCGCAACCAAACCTTCGACCACTGATTTCTCAATATGTTTGGTTCGGGCCAAAATCCAGAGATAATTTTTATTCGGACCGCAGACAAGAGCATATTGGTAGTCGTTACGATCCAGATCGATGATGTTGTAGCCAGCATAGAAAGGCCAAAAGAATGAAACCTTTAGTGATGCTTTGTTAGAGGTTCCTACCAGATAGGCTCGTCCTTTTGCTTCTTTCCAGATCCCTGTTTGGCGGTTGAACCCACGGTTGAGGACATCAATACCGCCATCATTTCTCTTGGTGTAGCTTGCACTAACCTTGCTCAAGCCGCGCTCGAAGCGATGATCCAGGCGTGCAATTTCGTACCAGGTGCCAAGGTAACGTTCCAAGTCGAACCCATCAACTGTGGTCACGCCTCTTGGGGAACCAACACAACCTGTGATGAAGAGAGAGCAGATTGCAAATAGAAGTGTTTTCATTTTTAATAATCCTGCGCAATTAAAACTCAACCAGACCATGCTAGGTGACTAGGTTCATGTCCCCCCTATGCTGCTCCTCTGACAGAAGGGCTTTGACCCGAATAAAAATGGCCATCTGGCCAGACAATAGATTCCAATCATTAATCACTTTTCTCGCCACATTTGTACAGCAAATTGTTTAGATTCTCTTTTTCTTCTGATTCGCTGAAACGTTTTAAATAACGCTTGTATTCAGCGATATCTGCAAACTCATTTATCTCAATTGATGATTTTCTTATAAGCCACAGATCTTCCATTCTATTGCTCCTATGCCGGCTGGCTGATGGAAACGGTGGTAACTTCAGGCGGAGAGCTTGCGAAACCCTGTAGTCGGAGGCTTTCAATGTCTAAGCTGGTGAGTGCCACAGTGATCGTTATCGATAAAAGAGAATCTATGTTGTGTGAACGATGGTAGAGGCATTTATCGCAGCTTCACACATGGAAAGTTCTACGGTTTCTCCCAGGCCTGATGCGATTAAAGAGCCAGAACGAGGATCCATGATCACGTATTTGTGTAAACCGTCATCTGTTTTTCCAGCGTATCGAGCCGGACAACCCAACTGAGACAGGGCGCTCCATGCGACGCAGATGTTGACGTCTAAATTCTCATTACATGAATAGAGCAGTCCGGCATTTTTAAGTCGCGATTTCATCTTTCACCTCGTCTTTCTGTCTGTGGCAGGTTGAGAAGCCAATGAATGATGGTTTGTCGAAAGCGCTTATGGGTAAAAATATACACATGTGATGTAAGTATTGCAGGTAGGCAGATCATGTCAAGGGAAAAGGCGTGAAATAATCTTTTTAAATCAATATGTTAGACGGATTTTGTTTTGGTCAGTATACAGTCGGTGTGATTCTGCTCGAAGGTTCGTGCCTGAGGTTGGATGAAATCGAGGTATGTGTCTAAAATTATCAGACATTTTTGCTTAAGAACGTAGTTATAAGAATTGCTGAAGTTTGTTGCCCGTTCCCGTTGTGCACGCCAAAATGAACAAAGTGCGACGCAGGGGTGCATGGCTCTCCGCCCGCAGAGCAGATAAATGGCCACCCGGGCAGATTCCCGGGTGGCCATTTATGGGGACAGCAATTGAAGTATGGCTTGTTATTTCATGGTGTTGTAATCGTCTGCTTCAACTAAATCCCCTGTTGAGTCCAGAAAAGATCCTTTTTGTGAATCTTTTACAACCTCTACCTGGTCGTGGGCAACGGAACAAACTGTTCCGCAGACAGTACATTCGTAGAGCTCTTCGTGAAACTGGAATGCATTCAGTTCAGTTTCATGGCTGACCATGCATTTGCAGGTTGGACAGACGAAGTTGGTACTTACTTTCTGCCGATCTTTAACGCGACCTTTTATAACCTTGATTGTTTCTCCTGAGAAAGTCCAAATTCCACCGCAATCATTACACTCACGAGCATCTTGTGAGAATCCTTCTGCGTGTATGTCAATTTCAATGTTCCTGCTCTTACACAAAGGGCATTTCATTCTCTAACCTCCAAACAGGGGAAAGAAGGGAAAATACGCAACTACCTGGAAAGCTTAACATAAGATGCCCATAGATCAAAATTTGTTTGATGCGTTCAGAAGGGCTTAACGATAAGTCCGAGTAGTCAGAGCAGGGTATCTCGCCGGAACATACTGAAACGTCAGTCGCAGAAGCGCTTCAGCAGGTCTGCGTAGGCATCGATGCGACGGTCACGCAGGAAAGGCCAGATGCGGCGTATCTCTTCGCTGCGCAGCCTGTCGAGTGTCACAATGCGTACTTCCTCTCTGTCTGCGGCGAGGCGAGCCAGCAGTTCCCCCTGACAACCGGCGACGAAACTGCTCCCCCAGAACAGAGACCCTGGGCCGCCTGAAGGGGCGGCTTCGTACCCGACCCGATTGACGGCGACAACCGGCAGGCCATTGGCGACGGCGTGGCCGCGCTGCACGGTCATCCATGCATCAATCTGGCGCTTCTGTTCCTCGGTATCGTCGTTCGGATCCCAGCCAATTGCGGTGGGGTAGATCAGAACTTCTGCTCCGGCCATGGCCATCAGCCGTGCTGCTTCCGGGTACCATTGGTCCCAGCAGACCAGTACGCCGAGCCGGCCGACCGAAGTAGAAATCGGGGTGAAGCCGAGGTCGCCCGGTGTGAAGTAGAATTTTTCGTAATAGCCTGGGTCGTCGGGGATGTGCATCTTACGGTATTTCCCGGCGATACTGCCATCGCTCTCGATGACCACAGCGGTGTTGTGATAGAGGCCAGTAGCACGCCGCTCGAACAGCGACGTAACAATGACGACACCGAGTTCCCGGGCCAGGGCGCCGAAAAACTCGGTACTCGGACCGGGAATGGTCTCGGCCTGGTCAAAGCAGTCGGTCTCCTCAACCTGGCAGAAGTACAGCCCGGCGTGCAACTCCTGCAGCACCACCAACTGGGCCCCCAAGGCGACGGCTTCGCGGATCCCCCGGCTGCTTTTTTCGAGGTTGACGTTGCGGTCGGCACCGCAGGTCTGCTGTACCAGACCAACCTGCAAAGGGTTCATCCGAGGACTCCTTTCGGCAGTTGCATGGTCACGCAATGGAGCGAACCGTGCTGTAAAATCAGTGTCGAGCAGTCGATGCCAATGACTTCGCGCCCCGGGAACGCACGGGACACAGCCTGAAGTGCCCGCTCGTCGTGTCGATCCCGATAGGTCGGCACCAGCACCGCCTCGTTAATGACCAGGAAGTTGGCGTAGGTTGCCGGCAGCCGCTGGCCGTCGGTGTCGTAACGTGCGGCCGGCCAGGGGAGCGCAATCAGCCGAAAAGGCAGGCCCGTCCCGGTGCGCAGGAGTTCAAGCTCCCTCTTCATCGCCTGCAGCGCCTCATAATGTTGATCGTCAGGGTCGTTGCATTCGACATAGACAAGGGTATGGTCTGGCGCCATCCGCACCAGGGTGTCGATGTGTGAATCGGTGTCGTCCCCGGCCAGGTAGCCGTGCTCCAGCCAGAGAACGCGACTGGCTCCGAGCTCTGTTTTGAGACGCTCCTCGATCTCGGTACGGTTGAGGTGAGGATTGCGATTGGCATTGAGCAGGCACTCTGCTGTGGTCAGCAACGTGCCCTTGCCGTCGCTTTCGATACTCCCCCCTTCGAGAATCAGATCACAGGTCTTAAACCGTGCCCCGGGGAAAGCGCCGCATTCTTTAAGATGGCGTGAAAGCCGATTGTCCAAGTCCGCAGCAAACTTCAACCCCCAACCATTGAAACCGAAGTCGAGGAGCAGAGGCTGTTCTCCCTGGTAAACGGTGATCGGGCCAAAGTCGCGCGCCCAGGTATCGTTGCAAGGGAGGGGGTAGAGGCGCAGTCGTTTCAGGGTGCAGCCGGAGGCGGCAAGGATGGAGCGTACCGACTCTTGCTCTTCGGCCGGCACCACCAGCAGGACCGTCTCGAAGCGGCTGATGTGCCGGATCATCTGGCCAAACAGTTGCTGCGCCTCGCCAAGGTATGGCGCCCAGTCACTGTTTGCATGAGGCCAGGCCATCAGCACCCCGTCCTGGGGTTCCCATTCTGCAGGGAGGCGAATCTGCATAAACTTACCTGTCTCAAAATAATTGAACTGAGCGGGGCCTCTCTGCGACTGCCCACACCCTTTGATGCTCAGCAACCTACCCTCGGACGCTCAACTTTCCAGGATTCTGCTCAACCACCCGCCCGATCACAAAGGCATTGCTGCCTCTTGATTCCAACTCCTGGCAGAGTTGGCCCAGTTTGTCCTCTTGCACGCAGATTAGCAGTCCACCGGAGGTCTGGGGGTCGGCGAGGATGTCGATGAGTTCAGCGGGCAGTTGCTCGCCATTGACGACACGGGGGAGATAGTGCTGGCGATTGTGGTAGCTGCCGACCGGCACCAGGCCAATGGCGGCCAGGTCGGGGACCTCGGGGTAGACCTTAAGACTGTCTGCATCGATTTCCAGACCGACCCGGCTCGCCTCGGCCAGTTCCAGGGCGTGGCCGAGCAGGCCGAAGCCGGTGATGTCGGTGCAGGCGTGAACTCCGACAGTCAGCATCGCCTCGGCGGCGTAGCGGTTGAGCTGCTCCATGCCACGGATCGCATCGCGCATCTGTCCTTCACCGATTACTTCCCCTTTGAGGGCGGTGGCCAGAACCCCGGTGCCCAGGGGCTTGGTGAGGACCAGGCAGTCACCGGGGCGGGCGCCGACGGTGCTGACCAGGGCGCGAGGGTCGACGATGCCGGTCACCGACAGCCCGTACTTCGGTTCGTCATCCTCCACGGTATGGCCACCCACCACGACCGCCCCCGCTTCGGCCACCTTGGCGGCCCCGGCCCGCAGAATCTCCACCAGCACATCCTTCTCCAGGCAGGAGGGGAAGCCGACCAGGTTCATCACCGTCAGTGGTCTGGCCCCCATGGCATAGATGTCGGAGAGCGCGTTGGCGGCGGCAATCCGGCCGAAACAGGCCGGATCGTCGACCACCGGGGTGAAGAAGTCAACAGATTGCACCAGGGCGCAGTCGTCGCGCAGGCGATAGACCCCGGCGTCGGCGAAGGGGATTGCCGCGCTCAGAAGGTTGTCGTCGACAACGGTCGGCAGTTGGCGCAGGACCTGCGCCAGTGGCCCGGGGGCCAACTTGGCCGCTCAACCGCTGGATTTCGAGAGGTGAGTCAGTTTGATGCTCATGGTCAAAACCTTTGTTTAAAAAATGGGAAGATGGTCAGCAGCCGGCCTTCACAGTTGCCAGGCAACCCGCTCGTCGCCCTTGCGCATGGTGTATTTGCGGCTATCGAAATATTCCAGGACAGCCTGAGTCTGCTTGCGGGCGCTGCCGATCAGGTCGCGAAATTGGGCCAGGGTGAGGGTCTGGTGAGCGCTGAAGTGCTGTTTAAGGGCAGCGAGGCATTGCTGATAGGCGTCGCTGTGCAAAAACGAATCGTCGTTGAGGCGCACCAGGGTTTCGCTGTTGAACAGGAAGGCCAGCAGGTCGTCGGCTTCGCTGTCGCTGACCTGGGCCTCGGCCAGCATGTCGACCCGTCCCTTGGCCTGAACGCCGTGGCTGGCGTAGACCCGCGTCAGGCGGTCAAGAGCCTGCTGCTGGCTGGGCGAGGGCATGGGGGTGAAATCCGAAGCGGCAACCCACTCGCCAGTAAGGCGCAGCAAGCCTTTATCTACCGCGTCGCACAGCATCTGCTCGAAGCCTTTGGGAGCCAGCTTGGCGGGCAGCGCCGCTTTCAGTGTGGCGTGGGGGATGCCGGGGAGCAGCGGCTTGTCCTGGTGACAGGCAGCGACCCGCTCCAGCAGCAGGCGCTGCCAGGAGCGGACGGTGGCGGTCGACAGCCACTGATCTCCCAGTTGCAACGCCTGATCGGCCTGCTGCAGCCGCTGCAGGTGCTCGGTGATCCGCTCACGACCGAGGCCGGAGGCTTGTTCGAGTTCCTTGAGCTTGGTGCAACCGAGCTCGGCAAGCTTCTGCAACAGGAATGAGCCCTCACCCGACTCCAGCTCTTCAAGGGCCTTGAGCACTTCGGGGCGGAAACGACGGTGTCGGGCCGGTGTCGGATCAATGATCTGGCCACCACCGATGGTGGTCATTGGTGAGTAGGAACGGACGATAAAGCGATCCTGGCGATGGCCGACCAGGGGGGCATCGAGGGCCAGCTGGACCAGGGCGCTTTGACCCGGCTCAAGAGTGTCGCGGTCAAGGAGAACAACGCGGGCGGTCACCTTGGCGGTCCCCATGTGCAGGTGGACCGGGTCGCGGAATTTCAGGGCTTTCGGGGCTTCGTCGAGCAGAGTCAGGCGGGCGTCGAAACGTTCGGTCTGGGTAAAAAAGGCCGGGGTGCAGACCACCGCACCGCGCTGCAGCTCAGAGCGTTCCATTCCGGCGAGGTTGAGGGCAACCCTCTGGCCGGCCCGTGCACAGTCGGCTTTTTGCCCATGAACCTGGATTTCGCGAACGCGCACAGTCTCTCCGGGGGGGAGAACCTCGACGCTGTCGCCGACCTGGACCTTTCCGGAGAGCAGAGTGCCGGTGACCACCGTACCGAAACCGCTGATGGTAAAGTGGCGGTCGATGGGGAGCCGGGTCGGCCCGTCTTGGTCGCGCGGCGGCAGTTGGGCGAGGATCTCCTGGATGGTCGAGCGCAGCTGGTCGAGCCCAGTGCCGCGCAGGGCGGAGACCCGGCAGCAGGGAGCTTGTGCCATGAAGGTGCCGGCCAGGGTCTCGCGTACCTCCTCCTCAACGATGTCGACCCAGTCGTCCTCGACCATGTCGCACTTGGTGAGGACCAGGATGCCGCGCGGAATCTGCAGTAGCTTGAGAATCTGCAGGTGCTCGCGGGTCTGCGGCATCACCCCTTCGTTGACGTCGACAACCAACAGCACCAGGTCGATTCCGCCGATGCCGGCCAGCATGTTGTGGATGAAACGTTCATGCCCCGGAACATCGACCACCCCGGCCATGCTGCCGTCGTCGAGCTGCAGGGGAGCAAAGCCAAGCTCGATGGAGATGCCGCGGGCCTGCTCCTCCTTGAGACGATCGGTGTTGACCCCGGTCAGACTGTTGATCAGCACGGTCTTGCCGTGATCGACATGGCCGGCGGTGCCGATGATATGAAAGCGGGGGGATGAGGTCATGGTCGATCCCCTTGCAAGGAGTGGCTCACAGCGCCAATCAGTGGTTGTTCATCCTCCGGTGGCAGAGTGCGTGGGTCAATGAGCAGCCGGTCGTCCTGTACCCGGCCGATGACTGGCGGTGAACAGTTCCGCAGGTTCTGGCACAGCCGGTTGGTGCTGAGCAGCCGGGGAGCGACGGCGATCGCTGAGCCCGGCAGTTCGGTCAGCGGCAGAGCACCGCCGCCCACGGTCGCCGAACTCGCCACGATTGCGAAGGATGCCGCATCACCGCAGGCTTCTTTAAGACGTGGGAGCAGCAGCTCACAGCGCTGTTGCAGCTGCTCGGCGGGAACCGTCAGCATGGTCAAGGTCGGAATCTCGCGCAGAGCCTGGTTCGGGTCCAGATAGTGAGAAAGAGTGGCTTCGAGGGCGGCCAGGGTCAGCTTGTCGATGCGCAGGGCGCGGGCCATGGGATGCTTGCGGATGATATCGACAATTTCGCGCTGGCCGACGATCAGGCCGGCCTGGGGGCCGCCCAGCAGCTTGTCCCCGCTGAAGGTGACCACGTCGACCCCGCTGGCCAGGGACTCACGGACCGTTGGCTCGCGGGGGAGTCCGTAGGGCGTCAGGTCGATGAGCAGGCCGCTCCCCAAATCTTCCAGAACCGGGATGCCGTGCTGATGGGCCAATTCCGCCAGTTGTGCCGCTCCGACGCTCTCGGTAAAGCCGACCACTCGGTAGTTGCTGGTGTGAACTTTCAAAACCAGGGCGGTCTGGTCGTCAAAGTGGTCGAGGTAGTCCCTGAGGTGAGTCTTGTTGGTGGTCCCGACCTCCACCAGCCGCACGTTGCCAGCGGCCATCACCTCGGGAATGCGGAACGACCCGCCGATCTCGATCATTTCACCGCGCGACACCAGGGCGCTGCGGCCGCCGGCCAGGGCCGCCAGGCAGAGGAGTACGGCCCCGGCGTTGTTGTTGACCACGGTTGCCGCTTCGCCACCGGTCAGCCGGCAGAGCAGTTGCTCTACGTGGCTGAAACGTTTGCCACGTTCGCCGCGGGCAAGATCGTATTCGAGGTTGGAGTAGCCGCGGGCTATCTGGTCGATGGCATTCAGGGCCGAAGCACAGAGAGGAGCCCGACCGAGGTTGGTGTGCAGCAGGGTGCCGGTGACATTGATCACCTTGCACAACGACGGGCTGGCCAGCCTGCGGGCGCACTGAATCGTCTCGACCGCCACGCTGTCGAGGGTCAGGTCGGGGAGCGGCGCGCTTGTGTCGAGTAGCTGGCGGCGCAAAGACGCCACGGTCAACTGGGCCGCTTCGCGCAACAGAATGTAGGGAATCGCCTCGCCCGAATCCTTCAGTTGCGGATGTTCGAGCAGGCGGTCGATGGCAGGCAGGGATTTGAGCAGGGTGCGGCGGTCAGGCATGTCCGTCCACGAAATCGTCGATGATCTGTTCCAGCTTTTCCTTGACTTCCATTGAAGCCTGAATGGCAATCGGGTTTTGCATCAGGTCCATGATCCGTGCCGGGTCCTTGATCATGACCCGGCATCCCCCCTCGGGAAGCTCGTAAATCGCGATGTTGCAGGGGATCATCAGGCCGATGTCCGGCTCGGCCTGAAACAGTTCCCTGGCGAAGTTCGGGTTGCAGGCGCCGAGGACAAGGTAGCGACCAAAGACATTACTGAGGGTATTGCCGACGATATCCTGAACCGTCAGGCGAGTATAGACTTGGAAACCTTGTTTTTCGAGTAACAGCTCAGCTCGCGCCACCGCACTCTCGAAGTCGAGCGAGACGTTTTTGCCGAACCCATAGAGGCAACTCTTGGGCATTCCCAGTTCCTTTCTAGTCGACAGACCCGCGGACAACCTCCACCAGATAACCATCTGGGTCGGCTACGAAATAAAAGCGTGGCGGCTGACCGGGCAGCCCTTTGAGGGGCTTGGGATCCAGCCCCAGGGCCTGGTGATGGCGGTGGGAGGCTTCGAGATCGTTGACCGCCACCGCCAGGTGTGAATAACCGTTGCCGATCTGGTAGGGTTCCTGCTGGTCGTAGTTGTAGGTCAGTTCAAGCTCAAAGCCTCCGCCGGGAGGTGCCATGTAGCTGAGGGTGAAGCGGTGGTCCGGGTAATCCTTGCGGCGTACGATGTCGAAACCGAAAGCTTGCCGATAGAACTGCTCGGATTTTTCCAGATCGAGAACGCGGATACAGGTGTGCAGCATCCGGTACGGGCATGTCATGAGTGACCTCCTCGAAAGATTGAATCGAAAAACGACAGTACGATTATAGTCAAGGAGACGGGGGAAACAACTCTAATGTGTTCTGGGACTGTTTCAGGGTTCTCTGAGTTGCTCGACCAGCGCGATGATTTGAGGTGACGGAGGCGGTGTCAGCCTTGAGACCAGCAGCAGGCAGCCGAAGTTGAGGAGCATGCCGATGGCGCCGATCCCTTCGGGAGAGATGCCGAACCACCAGTATTCGGCATGGTTGGCGCCGGGGTTGATGAACTTGAAGTAGACGATGTAGGCGCTGGTAAAGATCAGGCCAACCAGCATGCCGACAATCGCCCCCGCGGTATTGGTGCGTCTGCTGAAGACCCCGGCGAGTAGTACCGGGAACAGGGAGGCCGCCGCCAGGCCAAAGGCGAAGGCGACCACTTGGGCCACAAAGCCGGGAGGGTAGATGCCGAACAGGCCGGCGATGACCACGGCGACCGCAGCACTGCAGCGGGCCAGCAGCAGTTCGCTGGTTTCGGTCAGGTCCGGTTTGATGACTCCTTTGAAAAGATCGTGGGCAACAGCGGCCGAGATCACCAGCAGCAGACCGGCGGCGGTGGAGAGGGCGGCCGCCAGACCGCCGGCGGTGACCAGGGCAATCACCCAGTTGGGTAGGCCGGCGATCTCCGGGTTGGCCAGTACCAGGATGTCACGGTCGATGACGACCTCGTTGTTTGCCGGGTCGTCGGTGTACTGCATGATGCCGTCATCATTTTTATCCGTGAATTCGACCAGGCCGGTGGTCTCCCAGTTCTGGAACCAGGCCGGGGCCTGTTGGTATTCCCGACCATGCACGGTGAGCAGGAAGTTGGTACGGGCAAAGGCAGCCACAGCCGGCGCTGTGGTGTAGAGGATGGCGATGAAGACCAACGCCCAGCCGGCCGAAGAGCGGGCGTCGCTGACTTTGCGCACGGTGAAGAAGCGGATGATGACGTGGGGCAGACCGGCGGTGCCGACCATCAGGGCCAGGACAATACAAAACAGGTCGAGGCGCGGCCTGGTCCCTGCCGTGTAGGCAACGAAGCCGAGATCGCGGTGCAGTCCATCGAGCACATCGAGCAGGAACTGTCCCTCGAGGGCGGGGTTGTGTAGCATCTTCGCCCCGGCGGTGCTGATGGAGTCACCGAAGCCGAGTAATGGGATCGGGTTGCCGGTCATCATCAGCGAGATGAAGATGGCCGGGATCATGTAGGCGGCGATCAGAACGCAATACTGCACCACCTGGGTATAGGTGGTTCCCTTCATGCCGCCGAGCACCGCGGTGAAAAAGACGATCCCCATGCCGATCAGCACGCCGCTGTTGATCGGCATGTTGAGAAAGCGCGAGAAGACCAGGCCGACCCCGCGCATCTGGCCGGCGATGTAGGTGAAGGAGATGAAGACGGTGCAGAGCAGGGCAATGACCCGGGCCGCCTGGGAATCGTAGCGGTCGCCGATGAAGTGTGGCACGGTGAACTTGCCGTACTTGCGCAGGTAGGGGGCGAGGCAGAGGGCGAGCAGCACGTAGCCGCCTGTCCAGCCCATCAGGTACATGGAACCGTCGCGCCCCATAAACGAGATCAGGCTGGCCATGGAGATGAAAGAGCCGGCCGACATCCAGTCGGCGGCGGTGGCCATGCCGTTGGCGATGGGGTGCACCGACTTCTCCGCCACATAGAAGGCGCCGGTGGAGACGGCCCGCGACCAGATGGCAATCGCCAGGTAGACGGAAAACGTCAGGATGACGATCAGCCAGGTCCAGGCCGAAAGGCTCATAGCTTCCCCATCTTTACTGGTTGTCTCATCACCAAGGTCAGTCGCTTTCGCCTGGTTGGTGGCGCTTGTCGAGACGATTCATCAGCAGGCTGTAGACGGCAATCAGCAGGCAGAAGACCAGAATCGAGCCCTGGTTGGCAAACCAGAAACCGACGCGGAAGCCGGCAATCCGATATTGATCAAGCAGGTCGACGGCAAAGATGCCGCAGAAAAACGAGACGGCGAACCAGATGACGAGCAGGGTCAGGATGTAGCGCAGGTTCGTTTTCCAATAGCTGTTGGCGTGCTTGCCCATGGCTCCTCACGCGGCTATTTGGCGGCGGCTTTCTTGTCGTTCTTCCCGTTTTTCTTTCGGCCTAGCTAGAAAGGGTGAGCCTGGCGGCTGACCAGGAAATCGGCGAACACTTTGCCCCACAGGGTGATGCCGGCCCACTTGGTCCAGGACTGTTCCGGAACCTGAAACAGCAGCACGCCGATGATGGTGCCGACCGCAGCAAGACCTGCAACAGCATTGACGGTTCCGGTGACCGGCGCCCACTTGTCAGGGTTTGGAGGGGCCTCTCCCTTCTTGAGAGCAACTTCCGAATAATCTTTTTTAACGAAGATACGCCAGGCCCTGCGTAACCAGATGAAGGCCATGGGAAACAGGGCGAGGAACATGATCCAGAGGATCGCCATGCCGATATGCATCAAAGACTCCTGTTTGTCGAATTTAGAGGTTGTCGCGGTAACGATTGATTCCAGGGGACTTTGTACCCGAGGAATGCGGATCGATCAACGATATTCTGAAAAAAATACCCCGCCAGACAAGCTGGCGGGGCCGGGGTCAGGCATAGGCCTGGATTGAACGGAATGAAATATTAATGTCCTGCCACTGCACCTTTAGCGCCACGCGGGGTACGGACATCTTCCACCAGGTGCTGGATGTGCTCGGGAGGAGCCGGGGTCACTTTGCTCACCACATAGGCTACGCCGAAGTTGACCAGGGCGCCAATGGCACCGAAGGCGTTCGGCTCGATGCCGAGGAAGAAGTTAGCTTTGCCGCCGAACATACCGAGGAACTCGGTCCCTTTGATGAAGAAGATTCCCTTGTGTGCAAAGACGTAGAACATGGTGACGCCGATACCGGCGGCCATGCCGGCAATCGCGCCTTCCTTGTTCATCTTCTTGTTGAAGATACCCATCATCAGACAGGGGAAGATCGAGCTCGCAGCGAGACCGAAGGCGATGGCCACGGTGCCGGCTGCGAAGTCAGGCGGGTTGAGGCCGAGGTAACCGGCGACCACGATCGAGCAGGCCATGGCTATCTTGCCAGCCATCAGCTCGCCCTTCTCGGAGAGGTCGGGCATCCACATGTCCTTCAAGAGGTCGTGGGAGATGGCCGAGGAGATGGCGAGGAGCAGACCAGCTGCGGTTGAGAGGGCAGCGGCCAGACCACCAGCAGCGACCAGGGCAATGACCCAGTTCGGCAGGCGGGCGATCTCGGGGTTGGCGAGAACCATGATGTCACGGTTAACGCTCAACTCGTTGCCATTCCATCCAGCAGCAACAGCACCGGCAGGAGGATTCTTGTCATTGTAGAACTGGATGCGGCCGTCGCCGTTCTTGTCTTCGAACTTGAGCAGGCCGGTGATCTCCCAGCGTTTCATCCAGGCCGGGCGCTCGTCATACTTGATGCTGTTTTCAACAGCGAAGAGATCACCGCCACCTTTGACAGCCTTGTTAACGGTTGCATGCATGTTCAGTTTTGCCATGGCGGCAACAC
>PKTY01000233.1 GCA_002869725.1 Desulfuromonas sp.
CGACGACAATACTCTCCGAGTAGCCGCCGTAGGTTACCGGTGCCGTGCCGTGCTTATCAGGCGAATTGTAGGTAAAGGTCGCGTTGGCGCAGAACTGCTCGACGTGATTATTGCAGCTAGGGCAGTCGTGATCCGAATCGACCATACAGCCGACACCGACCAGGTCTCCCAGCCTAAAATCACTGACGGCCGATCCGACCTGGGTCACCTTACCGACGATTTCGTGTCCAGGGACGCAAGGATAGGCCGTGGGCATGACACTGTTCCACTCATCTCGAACCTGATGCAGGTCAGAGTGGCAGATACCGCAGTAGAGGATCTCGATAGCGACATCGCGGTCAGTCGTCTCACGTCTTTGTATGGTGTCCGGGGCGAGTGGCGCGGTGGCGCTGGGGGCTGAATAGGCCTTTGTGTTGTTCATGGTGTCTCCTATTATTTTTGACAGAGTTTGGAATAACCTTTATCAGTCTAGCAAACGAATGAGATATTGAGAGGACTTCAACCTCATTTTTACGGAGTTGAATAGTGAATTTCACCGACACATGGAACCAGATATCAAGTTTGTGGGAGAAGTCCCGCCTGCCAAAAAGCGGCATTGCCTTGGCTCTTGGTGGTGGGGCTGTTCTCGGAGCGGCACACGTTGGCGTTCTAAAAGCCCTTGATGAGCATGGCATCAAAATAAACAAGATCTCCGGTACCAGTATCGGCGCCTTGATTGCAACCCTTTATGCCTTTGGTAAAAGTCCTGCCGAGTTACAGCAGATTGTCAACGAACTTGAATGGCTGGATGTGTCAAGCTTTACTCTCTCTAGGTTTGGTATCCTCAGTAACGATGAATTAGGTAAAAAAGTGAACCAAATTCTGGGGAAGGTTTCATTCAGTGATGCTAAAATCCCACTTTACTTGATTGCAACAGATCTCACGGAAGGAAGAAAAGTCGTCCTTGACAAAGGAGATGTTGCCAAAGCCGTCATGGCCAGCAGTTGCATCCCCGGGGTCTTTGTGCCCGTTGAGATCGATGACATGCTCCTGGTTGACGGCGGCCTGACCGAAAATGTTCCCGTAGCAACGCTGCGTGATGCCGGTGATGATTTTATTATCGGTGTAGACCTTGCCTCCGGAAGACACTACCAGAGGCCTCAAGACATTATTGACGTCATTGCAAATGCTATTGACATCTCGATTGATCATGTAACCAAGACTCAATCAAGTGTGGCAGACCTGATAATTGCTCCTGAACTTTCTTCCTACAGCCGCCGAGATACCAGTCGAATCGACGAACTTATCAATGAGGGTTACGACAGCACCTGTCGACTGCTTGAGAAAGCAAAAAGCTGAGCATTGTCATTCCTAAATCAGTGAGGCTGCAATCGCATGACGATCCACAAAGTTTTCAAGGCGTTTCGCAGCGTTCCGACCAGAAAAGGTGCAAGCGTCCATCTCAAGCGGGCCTTCGGTCGCTTCACAAAAGAATAACGGACAAAGAACCTTGGAAATTTTGGGTGTCATATGTCGGGCCTTACGAGCCCCCCCCTGATCATGAGATTCTCACGCCTTAGCATTTTTAAAAATCAGGGTTTCAACTGGGAACTTTTTTCTCCCCGTGATTCTCAACCAGGACCTCTTGCTCTAGGTAACGACCAGTCATAGCGTATAGCCATCAAGCGGATCATTATAACGACACTAGCTGAGATAATTGCCGAAACTTCAGCAGGAACTCCCAGCCGGCTTAGTCCTACAAGAAGGACACCCCCGGCAACACATGCAGAAGCATAAATCTCTCTACGCAAAATCAGTGGAACTTGGTTTGCTAAAACGTCTCGAATCACTCCTCCAGCAGTACCCGTCATTACTCCCATGAGAACAGCAATGAGAAAGCCCATCTCAAATGCTAACGCCTTGTTTGTTCCTATTACCACAAACGTCCCTAACCCCACAGCATCAAAATAGAGCAAAGGCTTCTCAATTGACTTATATTTGCGCTGCCAAGCAAAGACAACCAAGGAGACACAAATAGACAGGTAGAGATAAACCTCTTTTTGCATAGAGAAGGGGGGCAAATCACCCAGTAATATGTCGCGTAAAGTTCCTCCCCCAACCGCTGTGACTAAACCAAGAACGAGGACACCGAAAAGATCCATCTGTCTACGCACTGCGGCCCAGGCTCCTGAGGCAGCAAAAGAAGCCGTACCAATCAAATCGAGAAGATACAAAACGTCCAAGCGAGAACCTTTTCAAAGAATAGTCAGTGACGGAGATATCAAGAAAAGCCACGGGTTTTCACCTTGGCTTTTCTTGTCTGTGTCAGGCAAGACCGTCTGCGTATTCCACAAGCACTATTTCCGGAATTGCGCCAGTTGGCGATCATGTATTTTTGAAAGCAGTACAATCGCCAGGATTGCCCCAATCAAGGCATACAACATATCCGACTGGGTATCCCAAACATACCCTTGGGTGCCCAGGAACGCCTCGGCGGCCTCATCTGACAGCACCGCGACCCACCATTCGATCAACTCATACATGGCGCTGATCGCCAGGCAAACACAGACGATGAGAAATGCCGTCCACCCCCTACCCCGGACAATCGCGTTGCGCAACAGAATCTCGCGGGCGATGATTGCCGGGACGAATCCCTGCGCCAGGTGGCCAACCTTGTCGTAGTTGTTGCGTTCCAGAGCAAAGGTCTCTCTTAGCCAGTCGAATAGCGGCACTTCGGCGTAAGTGTAGTGGCCACCAACCATCAGTATGATGCTGTGGATTAGTATCAAAACGTAGACAAGTGGTGTCAGCGGAAAGCGTTTTCGGGTCGCCGCCAGAACGCAGAGACCGATGATCGCGGGCAGAACCTCCAGCAACCAGGTCAGATAATCTTTCGGCTGAGATCCGGACCAAATCAAAACGGCAAAGAAAATGATCAGC
>PKTY01000328.1 GCA_002869725.1 Desulfuromonas sp.
AAGAAGATTTATGCGGATCATTTGTCTCCCATCCTTCTCATGGCCAGCCCCACGGCAACGGTATAGACCGGGCCCATGGTGTTCAGGTATTCAGGGTCGAAATCCTTCTCGTTATGAGCGATCTGCCGCCATGGATCGATATGCTCGACCGCGACCCCCAGTCGGCTTTCCAGAGCAGGCTTGACTGAGGGGATCTTCGACACCCCGCCGGTGATGTAAACTTTCTGAACTTTTTCGTCGGCAGTGGTGGCAGCAAAGAAATCGATGGAACGCTGCAACTCCTGCGCAAGGTTTTCTGTAGCATCCTCGATGATTTCGCTCACTCTTTCCGGCTCGATATCATCGACCTCAGTGCCGAACTTGAGCTTATCTGCTGTTTCACCATCGACCCCAAGTCTCTTCTGGATCTCCTCATTATAAACGTTGCCACCGACTTGAATGTCACGGGTAAAGACAGACGCTCCATTTTTGAGAACGTTGACATTCATCGAACTGGCCCCCATGTCAATCAGAGCGACCACTTCTTCCTCTGCCATGCCATAGCTGGTCTCAAACACGTTTTCAACCGCAAAGCAGTCGATATCCATAACCAGCGGTTCGAGCCCGCACTCCTTGAAAAGAGCGACATAATCGTTAACAAAGTCTTTCTTGGCGGCAACCAGGATCACGTTGACCATCGAGTTATCGTTCTCATCTGGTCCAAGCTGTTGAAAGTCGAGATTGACCTCGGAAATTTCAAAGGGGATATACTGCTCGGCCTCCCACTTGATCGACGATTCCATCTCTTCCTCAGTCATGATCGGCATCTGAATCTTGCGTATGATCACCGAATGCCCGGAAATCGATGTGGCGACATTTTTTGTCTTGATCTTCAGGCTTTCCACCAAACCTTTGACCACCTCAACGATCGTCGACGAATCCATGATCGCATTATCGACAATCGCTTCGGGAGGCAGGAGCGACATTCCCAGGGTGGCCAGTTCAAACCTCCCCTTGCTCTCTTTGAGGTGAACAATCTTCACCGCACTGGAACCTATGTCGATACCTATCAGGTCTTTCTTTTTCTGGAATAACATGCTCGCCTCGGGCTATTTCGGTTTTCTTTCAAGAAGATTTGCCATCTGTAACAGAGTCATCACCACGCCAGATCGATTTTCCAGTCGTTAATCGACAAAACAATTGAGCAAGGAGCGTACCACCTAGCCGGCATCCTCCGGGAAAACGCGGTCGCGATCCGTCAGCTTCATGCCAAGCGCCAGAATGATTTTTCGCTTGGTCGACATCCTGCAATCTGCTCCGCCCTCAATGCGGTCAATTGTCACGGGCGAAACCCCAGCCTTGCGAGCCAGTTCCGCCTTGCTCATCAATTGCGCTTCACGAATTTCCTGTACACAATTTTTCATGATAGCCCATCTTTGCAAAAGTATATCTTTATTATGTGAAATTATAGTTAATTATTGTCATTTTAAAAAGAGTGTCAAGTAATTAAATTCATCTACATCTCATATTGACTACAAAAATAACATATACGTAAGACAAGACACTAGATCATGGAGACAGCCAATGACTGCCCACAAGATCGTGTATGGGTCCCTTGAAATTTTTCCGGAATGGCTTGGCAGACGAACTGCGATGACCCATTTCAGGGATAGGCTACGAAGATATCGAGTGCCACCAATATCCCATAATATCGAGGTACCAGGCCATTAAGGGTGCCCAGAAGGCCACAAAGAACAGGTAAGCCAGTGCTCCGGCCGCCAGGAAAGGACCGAAGGGAATCGCCAGGCGACGATCAGCTTTTTTGATCAGCATGAGGGGAATACCCACCAGGGATCCTAAGACTGAACCAAGAAAAATCGTCGGGAAAATTGCCGTCCACCCCAAAAAGGCACCGAGCATGGCGAGCAGTTTGACATCACCGAACCCCATCCCCTCCTGCCCGGTGAGAAGTTCATAGCCAAGAGCAATTGCCAGCAGGGTGCCCCCCCCCAGCAGAATGCCAGCCAGGGACTCTTGCCAGGAGATCCAGGGAATCGCAAAAGAGCAGAGGAATCCGACCGGAATTCCGGGCAGACTGATAACATCCGGAATAATCTGGTGATCGAGATCGATAAAACTGATCGTGACCAGCCCAGCCACCAGCACCCAGAAGACCAGAGTTGCCGGTTGCAGACCGAAACGCCACAATACCAGCGCAAAAAGAAGCCCGTTCAAAAACTCAATCAATGGATAACGCCAGGAGAAGGGCTCAGCGCAGTAGGCGCACCTTCCCTTGAGAAGCAACCAACTGAAGATCGGAATATTGTGATACCAATGAATCGGCGTCAGACAGTTGGGGCATCGCGAACGGGGGGAAACGATCGATTGCCCGGCCGGAATCCGATAGATGCAAACATTCAGGAAGGAGCCGATCACAGCGCCAAGAACAAATGAAAAACACAGAAATTTGATCACCGACACGGCCTCCACGTTAACGGTTCTGGCAACTCATAGGGGTCACGGCTTGCTTATACCATTTATGACAGCGTCACACACCTCTTCGACCTCGATATCCTTGAGACATTTGACCTGGTGAGGACAAGAAGGCGTATAGCCGTAACGCGTACAGGGAGAACAGGGCAACCCCTTATTGATGATTGTATGCAGTTCCCCTCTTGGCCCCCATTTTTCGACAATTCCCGAGCCGAACAAGGAGACGGTCGGAACTCCAAGTCCAACAGCGATGTGCAACATACCGGAATCACCGCTAACGAGCACAATCGATTGGCCGATGACCGCCGCCGAACCGGCAAGAGATGTCATACCGGCCAGGTTGAGGCCGTCCAGCCCTGCAACGATCGCCTCACCGGCTTCCCGGTCATCGGGACCACCGATAATCACAACGGGGTAGCCTTGGTCATTGAGCCTGACANATAATGGCTCACAGACCATCGACGCTCAACGATACTCGCCCCCGGAAAAATCACAACAAACCGCCGACTCCGTAAATTCTCGAGCATTGGCTGAACAATTTGTTTGTCGACATCTGCTACCACTAGGAATGGGGTGTTTTGTTCATGCCGCTTGCGGGCAATTCCCAAGGGAGCAAACAAAGAGAAAAAGCTGTCGACTTCATACGTCTGATGATTGTAACCAACGGCATGAGTAAACAGCCTGCGCCTTTCATTGGTTGCAAAGCCGATCTTGACCGGAGCTTTCACCAAACGCGCGACAACGGCACTTAACCGATGCCACTGTTCGGTATCGATCACCACATCATACGTCTTACGCAAAACAGTCCCAAGACCACCCCGGTCATACAAGAAGACGTCATCGACTTGGTTGGTCAGTTTAAAGACCGCCGCATTGCGTCGCTCAGCCAGGATATCAACCTTTGCCTGAGGACAGAACTGTTTCAAGGCATTGATGGCGGGAACCAAAAGGACAGCATCACCAATCCCCCCCGGTCTGATAATAAGAATTCTCCGGAAATCTGCAGGTTGTGGCTGTTTGGGTGGCGGAATCAGACTCACCAAGAGGCGACCGCACACAGTGTCAACCATTTTTAGGGTGTTGATCTGATTGAAAGACATGATGAGCCAGCGGACGCAAAAACGCATAAAGGCAGCGCCTCAATTGGATACCCATTCAGTATCCGAACTTGGGGAATCTGCCTCTTATGCAGCTAACCTCTTGTGAGTTTGACCAGAGTAAATGGACACCGACCTGATAGTCAACGAAGTTAAGAGAGATGTCCATTGGAGCAATTACCTCCCTGGCAACCATTTCGTCCGGTCGATAAATCTTCTCGACAGGCTCCTAGCAATCGGAGGCCGGATTTTCCTCTCATGACCCTTGCAATCCTGGGACACTACGACCTTTTTATTCCGACTTAATTGTCGCCATGTCAATGGAGAATCGGTATTTTACATCCGATTTGATCAACCTCTCATAAGCTTCGTTGACCTTCTGGATCGGGATGACTTCAACATCGGACGTGATATTATGCTCACCGCAAAAGTCGAGCATCTCTTGGGTCTCCCTAATGCCGCCGATAAGAGAGCCTGAAAGACTCTTGCGCCCGAACAGCAAGGCAAAGGCAGAGACTTGCAGTGGAGTCTCTGGGGCACCGACGAGAGTCAGGTTGCCGTCGAGGCCGAGCATTTTGAGGTAGCCGTTGACATCATGGTCGGCAGCAACAGTGTCGAGAATAAAGTCGAACGATCCGGCATGCTGTTTCATCTGCTCCGCATTGGTCGAGAGAATAACTTCATCGGCGCCGAGTCGTATAGCATCATCCTTTTTATTCGGCGAGGTTGTGAAAACGACCACGTGGGCGCCGAACGCCTTCGCAAACTTGACGCCCATATGACCGAGGCCACCGAGGCCAACGACACCGATTTTCTTCCCCTTGATATCCCCCCAACGTCGAATCGGCGAGTAGGTGGTAATCCCGGCGCAAAGCAGTGGTGCTACTCCGGATAGGTCGAGATTTTCTGGTATCTTGAGAACGAAATCCTTGTCGACGACAATACTCTCCGAGTAGCCACCGTAGGTTACCGGTGCCGTGCCGTGCTTATCAGGCGAGTTGTAAGTAAAGGTCGCGTTGGCGCAGAACTGCTCGACGTGATTATTGC
>PKTY01000085.1 GCA_002869725.1 Desulfuromonas sp.
CACTGCTGGTTGCCCTGGTCACCCTGCGCGGTGGCATGCGCAGCGCAGGCCCGGTCGGCCTGATCAAGCTGCTACTGCTCTACTGCACCATGATCGGCGCCGGCAGCCTCGCCTTTTTCAAGTCAGGGGGGCTCGCAGGACTCGCCAGCCATTTCGAACCTTTCCCCTGGTTCAGCCTGTTCGGCTACGGCGTTCAGGAGGGGGTGTCCGACCTCCTTTCCATGCTGGTCGGTGTGGTCTCAACCCAGATCTACCTACAGGCGATCTTCTCGGCACGCGACCCACGCACAGCTCGTCAAGGAGCCCTACTCAGCGCTCTGCTCATCCCTCCCATGGGCCTGTTCGGAATTGTCGTCGGCCTTTACATGCGCCAGACTCAGCCGCAGCTTGACAGCGTACTGGCCCTGCCGACCTTCCTGCTGCAGAACCTGCCGCCGCTGTTTGCCGGCCCCGCCTTCGCTGTGCTCCTGTTTGCCGCGGTGGGAACGGCCTCCGGCCTGACTCTGGGGGTGGGCACCACCCTTCAGATTGACCTGTTTGCCCGTTTCAACCAGACAACTGACAGTCGTCTGGGGCACCTGCGCCTGGCGACCTTTGCCGTGCTGATGATCGCCATGGGACTGGTCCTGGCCAACCTCGGCTCAGCCATTATGCAGTGGAGCTTTCTCTCCATGGGCTTGCGCGGGGCAACCCTGGCACTGCCTCTGCTGGCAGCCATCTTTTGGGGAGAGAGAACCAGTCGACGAGGTGGAGCGATTGCAGTTCTGCTGGGGCCTTCGGCCGCGATCCTGGCTGGCTTGAGCGGCTGGCCGGGATGGCCGCCACTGTATGTCGGTCTGGCGGTCGCACTGGGGTGCCTGCTGCTCGGCAAGGTCTCAACTCTCAAAAACTTTCCTGCCTGACACAGGTTGTCCTTTTTTGCCGTCCAGAGGTAAGAAGGCCCGAACTTCGGCAAAGATAGACACGCCAAGGATCAGGCCTTCTCTTTATTCCATTCCCAAGAATTTGACCTCTCTGTTGCGAAAGGATGCTCAGAAGGTGACCTGCACCAGGCCGATCATGACCAGACCGACCATGTACTCGAGGAGGGAGGACGAACGGAGAGGGTCGTCACTCAGATTTGGCCAATCCTTTTTCGAAAAAGTCACACAAGGTTTTTTTGATTTCATCCCGTACCCGGCGGTATTCCGGCAGCACCTCACCCTCGCTGCCAGACAAGCGCGACGGATCCTCGAAACCGATGTGTTGCCGCTTGACCCCACCGAAAAACAGCGGGCACCTCTCCCTGGCGTCACCACACAGGGTGATGACGTAATCAAAAGGTTGTTCAGCAAATTCGTCGAGAATCTTGGAGCGATGGCCGGAGAGATCGATCCCAATCTCAGCCATAACTTTGGCCGCGAGAGGGTTCACCCGGGTCGCCTCGGTACCAGCGGAGAAAGCCTCGACCCGATCGCCAAGAAAGTGGTTCATCAAACCTTCGGCCATCTGCGAACGGCACGAGTTGTGGGTACACAAAAACAGCACACGTTTTTTCTTCGACATCATCACATTTACCTCGAATCCATTTTCCCCGGTTCGTTCTGGGGTGGGGACGATCATCACAGCCAGCCCCAATCGCTGCTTTTCAGGGGGCGGTATAGACGAGCCAGACTCCACCGGCAATCACCAGGGTTCCGCAGATCCGTTTAACCCAGAGAGTCCCCTGTGAGCGTTCGTTCCAGCTAAGGTAGCGCTGAACCTTTTCGGTAAAAGTCCCGGCAAAGACGATCACTGCGCAATGGCCCACCCCGTAAGCGAGCATCAGCAGGGCCGCGTACAGCAGACTCTCAGTGGCTTCCGCAAAAGCAACCCCCAGGACCGGGGCCATGAAGGCAAAGGTGCAGGGTCCCAGGGCGATGCCGAACACTGCGCCGAGAACAAAAGCCGCGAACAGGCCTTTACGGGTCATGCCAACCTGGACTGGCCCCGACCAGGGCATAGGGATCAGCCCCCAGAGATGCAGACCAAACAGCAGAAAAATTGCGGCCACAAACCAGTTGCCGTAGGCGCCAAGGTCACCCAGCATTCGTCCGGCCAGAGCGGTCAGCACACCAACCAGCGCAATTGAGAGCAGGATGCCGATGGCAAACAGGGTGGAGATCACGAAGGCCCGCCGGGTGCTCATTCGGCCTTGTCCGTCAATGAAGCCGACAATCAGCGGGATGCTTGCAAGATGGCAGGGGGAGAGGAGGATGCTCAACACGCCCCAACCAGCGGCAGCACAGAGCGCGACCAGCGGCGCCCCGGCGATGGCATGGTTCAAACTGGTCAACAGCTGCTCAATCATCAGTTCACCGGTTTGAAAGTGTAGCCCAGCTCCTGCCATTTGCCGAGGATCTCATCCCGGCTGTAAAAACCGACATGCCGGAACAACTCTTCGCCCCCCGCACCATAAAAAATCTGCGTCGGAATCATTTTCACGCCATAGCTCGCCGCCTCTGCGCGGTGTTTCCAGGCATCCACAAACTCAACCTTCAGCTGGCCGGCAAAGTCGGTTTTAAGCTGCTCGAGGATCGGTGCCATCTTGATACAGGGGATACATTTATCAGCACCGACATCAACCAGCCTGGGAAGTGTTTTACCCTGCTGCGCAGCCGTATTCGCGCCGGCCGTTGACTCGGCGTTGCAACAGACAGCCAAGAGCAGCAGGAGCAGACCGGCCACGACACTCAAAACCCGTGTGTTGGGAATTGACATCTGTTTCATCCCATCATCACTTCGAGTTCTGTGACACTCGGCACCTTGCCAGTCACCAGGACCTTACCGTCCACCACCAAGCCCGGAGTGGTCATCACGCCGAAACCCATGATCTGGTTCAAATCGGTGATCTTTTCGATATCGTAGTCGAGGCCAAGTGCTTCTGCGGC
>PKTY01000087.1 GCA_002869725.1 Desulfuromonas sp.
CTGGCGGACCGCTACCCGGCAGCCAAGGTTGCCACCCTCGGTATGGCCCTTTGCGCGATTGGCGTCGGCATCGCTGCTACAATCAACCAAACCACGCCGCTCTGGATGATCATGATCATGCTGGGCGTCCTCGGTTTCGGTTTCGCCCTCTTCTCCTCCCCCAACGTCAGCGTCATCATGGGAAGCGTGCCGGCACGTTACCTCGGCGTCGCCTCCGGTTTGAACGGCAGCGTGCGCACCTTGGGGATGATGTCGAGTATGACCATCATTACCATTATCTTCTCGATTTTTATGAAGGGACATGCGGTGGCGCCAGAGACCCTGCCGGCGTTTCTGACCAGCATGCAGACGGCTCTGTTGATCTTCTGTGGATTGTGCGGGGTGGGGATATTTTGTTCGTTTGCTCGGTTTGAGCACAAGGGATAAACGGGTTTCGGCCCGTTTGCCATTTTATCTCTTGTTGGATATCTCTTTAGATCAAAAACAACTTCGGCGGGTTTCGTCCCGCCAGCCGACATACTCTTTTGCAAGCCCAAAAGAGTATGCAGAAAAAGGCTTTTTTGATAGGCTCAGGTTTGTCAGAGTAAGGTGTGCTGTCTGCAACCAGCACGCCCACCGGATCTAGACCACCAGAGCTGCTGCAACCCTTTGGGGGCCTTTCTCCTTCAAGGCCCCCTTCTTTCTGCGTCACGACAGTGGCGCCGAAAGAATAAGTGGCCCCTGAGAGACGGGCCACGCTCGACTGTGGGAGATTAGCAGCAAACAGCCTAAATCAGTACCAAGGATTGGATCAACAGCGAAACCTCAAGCCGCGCATGCCCCCTGCCAGGGGATTTTAAGGGCCTTTTCTGCATACTCTTTTGGCCCAGCAAAAGAGTATGGCGTCTGGCGGGACGCGACCCGCCGAAGTTGACTTTTAAAACGAAACAAATAAAAAAGCCGCCCTGCATGTACACAGAGCGGCGGCTTTAAAATTCCAAACCAGAAATGGAAACACCCTCAATTTACCAAGGCATCCCCAATCCCAATCGCTCCAACTTACCACGAAACTCCCGCGCCTCACGCGACAGCTTCACCTCACCCTCTTTCTCAGACAACCAGCCAATCTCAAACGCCAGCGCCCGGGCATCTTCCTCTTTACCCTGCGCCACCAGCGCGATCAACTGCGTCTCGGCATCAGAGAGGTAGAGACTGTTAAAACGATAATCAAGGAAAGCCTCCCAGGTGTGCGGCACCCATTTACTGACAATCTGCTCACCGATCACCTTGGCAAATTCACGGATTTCGTACTGGGCATGCTCATCCATCCTTAGCGCCAGGAAGTGCAACAGGTTGTGCAGGTCAACTTTCCAGTAAGCCTCGGTATAGGTTCCCAGCGGCAGGTCTTTACGTGCCTGCTCACGAGCCACCCCTTGATCGATCCGGCTCTGGTAGACATCCTTGCACTGCTGCTGGAGCTCCGCCTCCTGGGCACTCAGCTGTGCTCCCGTCTCAGCATCGATCCCGGAACCGCTCCCCTGCTTATTGATCTCCGACTGGGAACGCCACTCATCGGGTGCCGTGGTCCGTGCTGCATCGATCGCAACCGAGTAGCGGGTTGAGTATTCGTTGACACTCGCCGTACGATGCCGAATCCACTGCCGCCAGCAGTCCATCGGCACCCGCACGTGCAGTTTCAGTTCGCACATCTCGAACGGCGTGGTGTGACGGTGACGCAGCAGGTAGCGGATCAGACCTCGATCTTCGCTGACCTTCTTGGTGCCGGCGCCGTAGGAGACCCGCGCCGCCTGGACGATGGAACTGTCGGTGCCCATGTAATCGATCACGCGGATGAAGCCGTCATCGAGTACGGGAAATGTCACGCCGAGGATCTCGTCGAGTTCAGGGCATTGAGGGCGGGACAGGATTTCAGATTGGTTGGTCATGAATATTCTCCGACACTTTTTAATCGTTATTTTTGAACGCCTATTAGGCCTCAATTTACAGGTTTGATTCAAGACTTTTTCTTCGACTCGTCATTACAAACCACACAGAATCAGAAAGACGACCGATTGGCCGCCTTTCTGGTGAAACACTTCCAGACCATTACTTCAAGAAAATCATTCAGGCCTGACACAACGACTGCGCTGGATAGAGGAAGCTGGAACTATTTCAGACAATTCATGCTGAATTTTCGACTCGTCCGTACCCTCAAGAACAAACCCTGTGGGACAAGCTTCCTGAAAAATCCTTTTAGCAACAGCCGTAGATGAACAGTTCAGTGCAAAAATCAGTTCTGTGTCTCTCTCTTCAACCCGGCCCTTCATCTGTTCCACTCTCTGGTCGTCCATAAGACCATCTGTGAAAACAGCAGGATTCGGATCTAGTGTTGCTTTCACCGTAACAGGAATCCGAAAGTTGACCTTCCCTGAAGAGGAAGCACGACAGGCCTTCACCACATTATCAACAGTGGTGATGGAAACTTTCCTTTCAATGGGAGAGAAAATTGCCGGTAGCCCAAGAGCATTCGGGAATTGCCCGGTGACGTGGTCATTATTGGTCGTCAGCTCAAACTGTCTGAGCACCCACAAAGGGCCTCCTTCGACCCCAGCATTAATTTCTGTGAGAATAACACCATCATTGCGCAAGTAGAGATTTGGGCCACTCACCTTACCATTGAAACTCGCTGTCATCTCACGTTGAATAGGCGGGAACAGCCTCGGGACTGTCGGGGTCCCGCTGCTATAACCATTTTCGAAAAAATCAGCCGCGGCCGCGGCACCGTCATAGAGAGCAACGCCCGTTGACGTCATTCCTCCTGAGATTGAATCGATTCCGTCACCGATGGGATCAGTGATGAAATCAGGGGTCAGTTGATCACCCAGGTCCATAAGGCCATCACCTGCATCCATCACACCTTCTGAAAGAGA
>PKTY01000403.1 GCA_002869725.1 Desulfuromonas sp.
TATCATCGGTTGGCGTGGAATGGTCGGTTCGGTCCTCATGCAGCGCATGCAAGAGGAAAACGATTTCGCTGGCATTGATCCGGTTTTTTTCTCGACGTCCCAGGCGGGTCAGGATGCTCCCATGGGAGCGGGCAAGCTCAAGAGTGCCGATGACATTGCCGCCTTGCAGCAACTCGATGTGATCATCACCTGCCAAGGCGGAGACTATACCAAAGCGGTCCACCCAAAGCTGCGCCAGGCAGGTTGGCAGGGTTACTGGATCGATGCGGCGAGCACTCTGCGAATGGAGCAGGACGCTGTCATTATTCTCGATCCGGTTAATCGACAGGTCATTGACCAGGCTCTTGCAAAAGGCCAGAAAGACTATATCGGCGGCAACTGCACTGTCAGCCTGATGCTGATGGCCCTCGGTGGCCTGTTCCGGGCCGGTCTGGTGGAGTGGGTTTCGTCGATGACCTACCAAGCAGCCTCCGGGGCCGGGGCGCCCAATATGCGCGAACTGCTCAGCCAGATGGGGGTGCTCAACTCTTCCGTGGCCGCCCTGCTGGCTGATCCCGCTTCTGCCATTCTTGAAATCGACCGCAAGGTGACCGCGACCCTGCGCAGCGAAGCGATGCCGGCCGCTGAGTTCGGCTTTCCGCTGGCCGGCAGCCTGCTCCCCTGGATCGACCGAGAAGTCGAGGATGGTCAGAGTCGCGAAGAGTGGAAGGGTTTTGTTGAAACCAACAAGATTCTTGGCACCACCAGCCCGATTCCCGTTGATGGTATCTGCGTGCGGGTAGGTTCCATGCGCTGTCACAGCCAGGCCTTGACCATCAAGCTGAACAAGGATCTGCCGATTGCCGATGTTGAACAGCTTCTTGCCAACGACAACGACTGGGTCAAGCTGGTACCGAACACCAAAGCCGAGACCCTGGCCCAGTTGACCCCCACCGCAGTCTCCGGCACCTTGGCCGTTCCCGTCGGCCGGGTCCGCAAGATGAGGCTGGGCCCGCAATACGTCTCGGCGTTTACCTGCGGCGACCAGTTGCTGTGGGGGGCTGCGGAGCCTCTGCGACGGATGCTGCAGGTACTCAAAGAGCACTAGTCGGTCGTGATGAATTGTCGAAAGGGGGCCTGCGGCCCCCTTTCGATTATCTGACACTGTGTTCATGCCGGTCGAGTTGCCTGATTCCCCTGCCATGACTTTTGTAGCCCGAAAAGCAATGATTCGCGAGGCCGACCCCCGTCTGCTGCTCCCTGTTTGTCTTGGCCTGGTGATTCTCGCTTTCTCTGCTCCGGGCTGGCCGTCACTGGTTGTTGTCACTATGGCTTTATGCGCAGGGATGGCGTTCTCCGGGCAGGCTTGCAAACCACTCTTCAGGGCTTGTTGGGCTCTGCGCTGGCTGCTTTTGTTCACCTTGCTGATGCATCTCCTGCTCTCTCCCGGTCAGACGATGTTCGGCTCGCGTTGGCTTTCCTATGATGGCCTGCTGCGTGGCCTCTTTGTTTGCCTGCAGATTACGGTTGCTGTGCTTGCGGCATCCCTTCTGACCTCTATCGCCACTCCTGAACGGCTGGCTTCTACGCTTGGCTGGTTTCTGTCCCCCCTCAAGAAAATTCGTTGTCCGGTCGATGGTTGGCTAAGACAGCTGACGCTGGTTCTGCACTTCATTCCTCGGGTACAGGCTGTATTTTCAGAAGTTGCCAAGTCGGATGGGGGGCACTCCACAAATACAGCCAGGCAGGGGAGGCTTGTTCAACTGGAAAGCCGTCTGCTCTTTGTTGTTGATCAATTGATTGCAGAAGCGTCAATCCTCGCTCAGCGCATCATGCAGGGTGACGATTTTGAACTGGGCTCTGTGACGTGGCCGCAACTTCGCTTGATGTCCAGGGCAAATTTTTTTCTGCTTGTGATGTCTCTATTTGTGGTGATCCTCTACCTGGTCGCCAGTGGTCTAAAATGACGCGCACTATCCTATTGATTGTTGAATACGAAGGGACAGCTTATTGCGGCTGGCAAGTCCAACCGAACGGACTTGCCGTACAGCAGGTGGTCGAAGAGGCTCTTGCACAGGTTGTTGGCGAACAGGTTCGCCTGCATTCTGCAGGACGTACCGATGCTGGAGTGCATGCTCGGGCTATGCCCGCGCATTTTGTTACAGAAAAGCCCTGGCCCCTTCGTGCCTTTCGTGAAGGGGTCAATCGCTTTCTTCCCTCGGATGTGGCGATTCGCGAGATCCGCGAGGTCTCTCCTGACTTCCATGCACGTTTTAGCGCCGCTGGGAAATGGTATCGCTACACCCTTTACCGGAGTGAAGTTCGCTCCCCCTTGGCGTCACGTACTTCATGGCACCTGCCGGGTCGGCTCGACCTTGCCTTGATGCAAATGGCGGCAAATTTGCTGGTTGGTGATCACGATTTTAGGGCGTTCCGGTCTTCATCCTGCGCCGCCAAAACGACCAATCGCGAACTTTTTTCTGTGACAATCGTTCAGCAGGAAAATCTTGTATTCTTCGATGTCCGGGGTTCGGGTTTTTTGAAGAACATGGTGCGTATGCTGGTCGGGACACTGGTCGAGATCGGGCAGGGAAAGAGGCCTGTTGATGACATACCGAAACTACTCTCCGCGGATGAATCCCTTCGTGCAGGTGTGACTGCACCTCCTCACGGGCTGTGCCTTATGGATGTATGGTACTGATTTCGGCTGAAAAGGCTGAATGTGGACATTGAAGTTTTCCTTGCTAACTATCCCATAAATATGGCATTATTTTGCATGAAGAGAGTTCTCCCTTAAAGGACTCGCTACCAATGTTTAACAATGATCACTTTCAAGTGATCGGCAACTTTACACGGGGGTGCTCAGGTTTCGACGGGGATTGGAAGCGCAAGTTGCATGCCGGAGTGGGCTGGCTCCGTAAA
>PKTY01000400.1 GCA_002869725.1 Desulfuromonas sp.
CCGCACCGACGGCATCTCTCTGGGCCGTGACAACTTGATGCATAGCCGCAAGCAGTTGCCCGGTTTCATCTGTGCCGGACTCCTCGATCTCCATGGAGACATCACCCAGGGCAAGATCGTCGGCTACGGCAACGGCCCGGTTGAGAGGCCGTGAAATCATTCGGGCAATCCAGTAGGCAAAAAGGCCAAGCAGAACCAGGACCAGCAGAATCACCAGCGCGGATTTTGTCATTCCGCTGACAAATGCGGCATCAACATCATCAACATAGATGCCTGAACCGATAATCCACCCCCAGGGAGCAAAGCCCTGAACATAGGAAAGCTTTGGCGACAATTGTGTACTGTCAGCTTTTTTCTGCCAGACATAATTGACAAACCCTCCCCCTTGCTTTTTGACAACATCAACCATCTCGACAAACAGCCTGGTCCCATTCGGGTCCTGGTATGTTGAAAGATCCTGACCCTCGAGCTTCTTCACGTACGGGTGCATGATCATCTTGGGCTGCATGTCATTGACCCAGAAATAGTTTGTCCCATCGTAACGCATCCCTTCAATCACCTGGAGCGCCTTGTGCTGAGCCTCAGCTTCACCGAGCACCCCCTCCTGGATCAAACCTTGGTAAACCTGCAGGACCGAATGGGCCGCTTCCACCAGGTGCTGGGTCTTGGCTTTCCTGTCTTCCAACATGACCCGTTTATTCAGGGTGATGAAAACACCCGTCACGGCAACAATTGTCGCCAGGCAGATGGCAACCAGCATCAGGAGCTTGTTCGAGATTTTGAGGTTATTCATAACTATTCCAATCATCTATTTATATTGATAAAACAATTAATTGACCATACGTTAGCACCTTGATTGTGTCAATCACCAAACAACCCAGAGAGGTTCCAACCCCCTGCCATGCAAGATCCACTCGTAGCATCTCACGGTCTGGGGACACTCTTGTGTGAGCGTTCCCCAACGCCTGGCAATTCCTGTCCGGCTGACAACGGAGTCTCTTTCCCTGCTCGGAGGGCCGACACGCCCAGCCCTTCTTTCCTCCACTCTTGTGGATCGGGGAAACGACGATACAATAAACCTTGTAGACGTTGTTTCCCCTTCATCCCAGGGAAAAAGCCATGAATTCAGATGAAACGCACCCCCCCTTTTTGAGACCCGAGCAGGTTGACAGCACAACCCCCTTTCCGGTTTTTCTCAACAGCTTCAAAGCGTGCCTGAAAAACGTCTTCCATGCCCGGGAAGACATTAACCAACTCGGCACTCTCCGTGGCCTGCCACCCTATGTGCTGCGCGACATTATGGCCCCCAACCCACTGGCCACCTTCATCCCGACCGCCTACGGTGGCCGAGGCGGCAACCTGCAGGAAGGTGTGGCTCTGGTTGAAGCGGCCTCCTATGAATCACTGGCCCTGGCGCTGGTCTTCGGCATCAATTGGGCGCTGTTTATTCAGCCGGTCACCAAGTATGGTCAGGAGCCGGCCCGGGACTCTGTTTTTAAAGATTTTGTCCAGAACCGAAAGATGGGCGGCCTGATGATCACCGAACCGGCTTTCGGCAGTGATGCCCTGCACATGCAGAGTTCCTGGACCGAGCAGGACGACCGCTGTCACCTCCGCGGGACCAAACACTGGGCGGGACTGACCGGCTGGGCCGACTACTGGCTCCTGACGGCACGACATTCCAGCGAGGCCAAAGGGCTTGCCCGCGATATCGACTTCTTCATCTGTGATGCCAATGCGCCCGGCCAACAGGTTGTGGTCGAAGAGAAATTCCACAACCTCGGCCTTTACATGATCCCCTACGGCCGCAATCACATCGACGTAACCATCCCCGCCGTTCAGCGGCTGGTGCCGCACAGCACCGGCATCAAGATGATGCTGGACCTGCTGCACCGCAGCCGCCTGCATTTTCCGGCGATGGCCATCGGGTTCCTGAAACGCATCCTCGACGAGGCAACCCGTCATTGCCGCGACCGCCAGGTCGGCGGCAAAAGCCTGCGGGAATACGATCAGGTCCAGGCTCGTCTGGCAAGACTGCAGTCTGCAGTCACTGTCTGTTCGGCGATGTGCGTCAACACCTGCGAACGGGCCGGCATTGAGAACAACCTGGCAAGTCACGGCCTGGAGGCCAATGCCATCAAGACCTACATCACCGACCTGATGCAGGAGGCCTCCCAATCACTGCTGCAGCTGGTGGGTGCCAAGGGTTACCGGCTTGACCAGTTTGCGGGCCGAGCGGTTGTCGACAGCCGCCCGTTTCAGATTTTTGAAGGATCGAACGATATTCTTTACGCGCAGATTACTGAAACCATGCTGAAGCAGATGCGGGTTGCCAAGGAGCACAACCTGTTCCGTTACCTGAACGAATTCGAGCTGACCTGCCGGGCCAGTGGCCGGCTCAAGCCACTGCTCGACTTCGAGCTCAGCTCGTCGCTTTCGCAGCGCAAGCTTGTGGAGTTCGGGCAACTGGTCAGCCGCATCATCGCAATGAATATCGTTGTGAAATTTGGTGAGCGTGGCTTCGACAACAGCTTGATCGACAACAGCCTGGTAAACCTGCAGCAAGAAATCACCGCCCTGCTGGCCTCCTGCACGTTCGACAACCGCACCGCGCTGATCGACCTGGAGCAGAAACATCCCGCGTGGCAGGATTGCTGCACTCCGCAGTCGACCTGATGCGAAAGGATTCCTCGCCGACAGCATCGCTGAATAGCGCGGCCGGGTTATCGATGGAGATAAATTCAAAAACTCTGTGAAAAACTTACTTCGTTCGGCTGTCTAGCTCACCCAAAACAGCCAGAGTTCTTGATTTCTAGGGGTTTATTCGTCCGCCGGACGCTTGCGGGCATGCTGTTCGAACTGGAATCTACCTTTCAGCTGGAAATATCTTTGCGGTTCAGG
>PKTY01000130.1 GCA_002869725.1 Desulfuromonas sp.
CACCCTTGCTCCTCTTGCGAACGGTCAAGCTCATCAATATCGAGATCCGGCTCATCGGGGACCTGCTCCAGCTGTTCAACAGTTATCCTGAACAGGTCGGCATAGCGCCTGCGCAGTTCTACGGAGAGTTTGATGAACACCTGAGGCTTGAGATGACGTCTGACCCGCCAGCGCGGCAGGTCGACATAGTGAGCAAGCAGGGTCGGATCCATCTGGTTTTTGACCATGTGATAGGCCAGGGGGCTTTTTTGACCTGACCTGACCTCGTCAAGCACCGCTCTCAATTGAACAATGATCTCTTCCCAGGCCTGACGCAGGGCGATATTCTTCGCCTCCCAGCCGACACTTGATTCGAGGGTATAGCGCCCGTCATCATCGACGGCATAATTGATTTCTCGGCAGCCGGCGTTGAGACCGCCCTGTTGCGGGACATCTTGTTTCTTCATGATTAAAAGAGATAACCGATCATCATCAGCGCTGAGTTGACACCACGATTCTCCTTGTAGAGACCGCCGTTTGAAAGGTGATGCAGCCGCAGGGCAATGGTCACAGCCTGGTCGTTGGCCAGCGGAAACTCAACCCCGGCACCGGCCTGGGGGTTGAAGTTGACATGCAGCCCCTGTCCTTCGACCCGGAAGCCGGTGTAGATCAGACCGATCCCCGCCTCGGCATAAGGTGTCCAGCGCCGGTTGAGCCGATTTCCCAGAGAGTAAAGCGCCAGCACGTTAAACGAAGCGAGGCTCCTGGTGCGGCCATCGGTCGTCAGTCCAAGGTTCGCTTCAAACTTGAGATCAAGCGCATCAGGCGCCCTGTGCCAGAATACACGGTCGTAATCGACCAGCATCTGCCCCTGGACTAGGACCAGTCCGAAAGAATCGGGATCATAGGCCCGCCCAACCAGCAAACCAACTCCATAACGATTCGGCCTGGCATGCTCCTCAGCGGCCGTTCCGACCGGGACAAAAAACAACTGCAGACCAAGCAGGACAATACAAAGCAGACCGACACGCACAGAGCCTTTAAGCCGAAAGACGGACCAGCCCATAGTCGCCCCCCGAACCGAACTTGAGACACGAAATGGCCCCAACGCCTTCTACCCCCGCAGCCGCAGCAGTACGCGCTTCGACCGGTGCGGTAAAGAGCTGCTTTGCCTCCAGCGTCAATGCAGCAACCGCCAGATCGAACCCGGCAGCGGCCGGGAAACTCCCGTAAAGTGGTGAGTACGAGGCGGCGGCCTGTGTTCCGATCGTTTCCGCATACCAGCGCCCGCAATCACGATGGCCGTCGGCCCCGGCAATGATAAAATCTTCAGCAGGCAACTGGAGCGGGGACGAGACATGGTTACCGAGGACAACCGAATCGATAAACCCGTAAGCGGCTTTCTCCACGTCACGGGTCAGGACCAAGAAAACGGCGCCCTCACCAACGACGGCCGACTGATTCTCAAAAGCAAAGGGCCTTGTCGGCCCCTGCTCACCTTTGCCGAAAAATCTGTTGCGGCAATACCGCAAAACTTCGCAATACTCGTCGACAGCTCCGAACAGGACCTGATCGACCCGCCCTTCGGCCAGCCACTGACGTGCTGTCAGCAGAGCTGAAGGGACCGAGAGTTCAAACTGGGCGACCGTAAGGCTTGGCCCTGTTAATTTAAACTGCATCGAGACATGGGCCGCTGCCGAGTTGTGAACCGAGTTGGAAAAATGGGTCGGCGAACTGCAGGAGTAACCGAAATCGAGGTAGGAATCGAGAAAATCGAAGGTTGTATTGAGAGCTCCATAGCCAGTGGCGATCACCACGCCCATGCGGGTCCGATCCGTATCGAGCAAGTCCGCCTCTGCGAGAGCGAGGCTGGCACTGTAGAGGGTCAGTTTCGAGTAGTGGTCAATACGACGTAGAGCCCGTTTCGGAATATACGTTTCGAGCCCCTCGGACGCAGCCCGATAGCAGTGGAACCTATTGACAGTGCCGTTACAATCGACTTCACCGGTCTGCGGCTCAACCCGGCCCGTTTGCAACGCCTGTTTTAAGGACGCGACTCCCTGACCGAAACCACCGGAGATGCCGATGCTCTGAATGGCCACCCGCATATCAATCATCTCCCTTGCCAAAAATCAGCACCGAATTGTTGCCACCGAAGGCAAGGGATTCCGACAGTGCATAGGAGCCGTTGATCGTCATATTCTCGGTGACCGGAGTCCCGTCGATTTGCGGGTCAGCCTCGGCGTAGCCGATATTGGCCGGCAACCTGCCGCGACGCAGTGACTCAACACTGAAAACGGCCTCGATGCCACCGGCGGCTCCGAGGGTGTGACCGGTGTAGCCTTTGGTCGAGAGAAATGGGACGCCGGGAAGCATTTCGGCCAAGGTAGCGCTTTCAACCTTGTCATTATCCGGTGTCCCGGTGCCATGGGCGTTGACGAAGGAGATCTGCTCAGGTCGCACTCCAGCCGCCGCAAAGGCTTCGGCCATCGCCTTTTTGAGTCCGGCCCCGTCCGGCCGGGGTGCAGTCAGATGATAGGCATCGCAGGCCGATCCGTAGCCGAGGATGTAACCCCGAGCCGGTTTGCCGGCACGAATGGAGTCACTTTCCAAGACCATCATGCCGGCCCCTTCGCCGAGATTGAGTCCCTTACGATTGACATCAAACGGCTTGCAGGGTTCGGTGTCGGTAATCATCAGTGAACTGAACCCGGCATAGGTGACGCGCGAAAGCTCGTCGGCACCTCCGGCGACAACGATATCGCAGGCTCCGGCCCTGATCCAGGAAGCACCAAGGCCGATGGCATCTGTCCCGGAGGAACAGGCATTGACCACAGTCTGGTTGGGTCCGTCGAGCCTTAATTGACGAGCGATCACTGCTGCCGGGTTGCTCCGCAGGAAGCGCCCGATGATATCC
>PKTY01000126.1 GCA_002869725.1 Desulfuromonas sp.
GGGATGGTAAACGCGACTTCCTCGGCCTTGGCCAAGGGGTTCTTCAGTGAAGGCTTGATTGCTGCATTTTTAGACATTTCCGCCATCCTTCCTCTGGTTTGAATATTCGTTTCTCCCCGTAGCCCGTAACAAACAGCCGGGGAGCAATTACGATCAGCAGACCAGCGGCCTCGCAATTATCGGTATGGAGAGTGTCGGTCCGCCAAATAAAAAACAGTTTTACAACAAGGGATGGGTATAGCCGAAACAGGTGGTGATGTCAACGCAAATTTATTCATAATAAAACCGATTTACTGACATTAAATCACGCAATGTCGGCATGTTAGACTGAGATGAATCGAAACGAACCCTGTCCTTACCGCAATGGACAAAGGGTTCTGCACAATCACCGCCCTCTGCACTTCACACGATTTGCCGGGCGGAGTTGACTTCGGGCTGAGGCTTGCCGCATGATAACCACATATCGAGTTGCTGCCGGGTTGCCGGCGGGAGAGAGTATCCGTGCCCCAGGTTTTTTCTGATTTTCCGATTGGCGTCCAGCTCTGGCCTCAAGCAAGACGCCGCCCCCGAGTGTTAAGCGAAGGGTACGACTTCAGCCTGCTGGACAACACCAGCGACACCTTCCAGTTCACCATCCTGGCCGGCATGGCGAGAATTCGTGACACCTTGGAGCGCTTCGCCTGGTCGCTCCCCGAGGAAGCTTTTTTCATTCTCGAGTTCTACACCAGCGAGCCCGCTGCTGACGACCAGGAGCCGCCCTGTCCCACCGTCCACTACTCCCCTTACATGCCAGTCGGCGAGATCCTGGACGCCCTGGCCCCTTACTGGGAGCGCCTGATGCAGGACGGTTTCGTCGGCTTCGGACTGGCGAACAACCGGGCCAGCCAGGAGATGTTTTTTTCAGAAGAGAAGGTCTTGACCTGCTTCACCGACAACCACATCCGGCTAATGCACCACCTCGCCAAATCCGGGGTCCCGCACCGCCCAAGTCTACGGCTGCACACCGACATGGGCCATGACCACCTGTCGCTGCTGTGTCATGATCGACACTCGCTGCCGGAATCGCTGCGCGGTTTTAGCGACCGCGACCTCGACTATGCCTGTTTCTGCCGCGAACTCATCGAAAACCTTTCCATGTACCCGGTGGAGGAGAGTCTCTCGTTCTTCTTCTCCCGTCGTGAGCAACGACTGATTCAGGAGATTCTCAACCTGCATCCGGACTATGAGGATTTCGCCGAAGAAGACTTCGGCACCCTGCTCCTCGACTGGAACGATTTTGTCCAGGAATGTCTGGCCAATTTCGAGGGAGGCCTGTGGGAGTACCGCATGGGGCTTCAGCTACGCGACCTGATCCAGCATGTCATCGACCGGGTCGATCTCCCCCTCAACCTGCGCATCAAGGAGGCGATTCTCGACCCCGATGAACGCTTCCGGCAAAACCTCTCCGATCAACGCAAACGACTTGACATGCCCGGCTCTCCACCAGCCGAGGATCACTTCTGGTACAACGGTGTGATCCGCAACGCCGGGGTCGGCCTGCGCCGCGACCTGATCCGCAGTGGCTGGTACAAAGCCTGACAGCGAGAGCGAAGTGACCAAGACTGGGCACTTCCAACAAGCCCCCTTCCCCATCGCCCTGCTGGCCGCAGTGACCGAGGAGACCATCCTGCTCCGCGGGCAGCTTGTGGACTCCACCGAACAGCACTGCAACGGTCTGGACCTGATTATCGGGCGACTCGCCGGACACCAGGTTGTTCTCGGCCACTCGGGCATCGGCAAAGCTGCAGCTGCCGCCGCCGCGACCGCCCTTCTGGCCCGTTATCCGGTGGCCGCGCTTTGGATGCTTGGCTGCGGCGGTGCCTACCCGGAAGCCGGCTTGAAGATCGGCGACCTCGCCCTCGCCGAAAAGGAGATATTTGCCGACGAGGGGGTCATGACCGACCAAGGGTTTAGGGACCTGGCCGCAGCCGGCATCCCGATGCGCCATGGCCCGCCCCCTTCCTTCAACATCTGGCCAACCGATAGCGAGCTGACCAGATGGGCACGCCTGGCCCTTGCCGATCATGCGTCTGCCGAGAAGATTGCCCTCGGCTACGGCCCTTTCGCCACGGTTTCGACCTGCACCGGGACAACCGCCACCGCCCTGGGAATCACGGCCCGTACCGGCGCCATCTGCGAAAACATGGAAGGGGCCGGAGCAGCCCTGGCCTGTCATCAGATGACAGTCCCCTTTCTGGAACTGCGCGGCATTTCCAACCTGGTTGAGAACCGACAACCGCAGCGCTGGGATCTTCCGGCCGGCATGCTCGCCGCTCAGAAGGCGGTCCTGAAACTGCTCACCACGCTGGAGAGCAATCCCCCCTTATGAAATCTCTGACCCTCGGCTACTCGCCCTGCCCGAACGACACTTTCATCTTCTATGCCCTCACCCACGGTCTGCTCGATGGTCTCAACTTTGCGGTCGAAACGCGCCTGGAAGATGTGGAGACCCTCAATCAGCTGGCCTTGAGCGGGCAGCTTGATCTGACCAAAGTCTCCTACCATGCCTTTGGCCACCTGCGCGAGCGCTACGCCCTGCTGCGCAGCGGCGGCGCCCTCGGCCGCGGCTGCGGTCCACTGGTCATCTGCAACCGGCCGACTGACATGGCCAGCCTGCGTGGATGCCGGATCGCTGTTCCCGGACAGCTGACAACGGCAAACCTGCTGTTGCAGCTCTATGATCAGGGGTACGAGAACCTTCTGGTCTTGCCCTTTGACCAGATCATGCCGGCGCTGGCCACTGGGGCAGCCGAGGCCGGCGTCATTATTCACGAGTCGCGTTTTACCTACCTGCAGGCCGGTTTTCACGAAGTGCTCGATCTGGGACGCTGGTGGGAAGAACTGACCGGTCTGCCGATTCCCCTTGGCGGGATTCTGGCTCGACGCGATCTGGGAGCAGAGCTGATTGGCCGAGTGGACCGGGCGATTCGCGCCAGCCTCGACTATGCGCTTGCTCACCCGCAGCAGCCGCGCGGCTACATCAGGCAACACGAACAGGAGCTGGATGATACGGTGGTCGATGCCCACATCAAGCTCTATGTCAACGATTTCTCCCTGGATCTGGGAGACCAGGGGGTTGCAGCTATCGAGACCCTGCTGACACGCGCCACAGCCCGTGATCTGCTGCCGGCGTGCAGCCTGCCGCTGTTCATGAGCTAAAAAAAACGAGGGCTCGCCTCTCTGGCCCCGCCCCCTTAACCATAAGCTCTCTATGACGACCAACTCCCGCACCGCCACCCTGCTGGTGGTCTGCACCGCTCATTTCCTGCTGCCGTTCATGATGTCGGCGGTCGGCGTGGCCCTGCCGGCTATCGGCCGGGAGTTCAGCGCCAGCGCACGCCAGCTCGGGCTGGTGGAGACGACCTACGTCCTGTCGGCCTCGATCTTTCTGCTGGCCATGGGGCGGCTGGCTGACATCCACGGCCGGCGACGGATTTTCAAGTATGGCATCGTGATCTTCACCATTGCCGGCGGCCTGATCTCCCAGTCCTGGTCCATCGAGGCGATGATCGGCCTGCGCTTTGTCCAGGGGATGGGGGGGGCGATGGTGATGGCCTCCTCCCTGGCGATCCTGGTCTCGGTCTTCCCGGCCGAGGAGCGCGGGCGCGCCATAGGGATCGCCGTGGCCAGCGTCTATGCCGGTATCTCCTGCGGCCCCTTCACCGGCGGCTGGCTGGTCTCGACCCTCGGTTGGCGCTGGCTGTTCTACATCTGCGTCCCCTTGGGGCTGGCCACCTTCCTCATCACCTGCTACAAGCTGCGCGGCGAATGGCGGGAAGCCGCCGGTGAACCCTTCGACTGGCCGGGGAGCCTGATCTATGCCGTTTCGATCCTGCTGCTGATCAGCGGGGCGGCCAACCTCGACCAGGGGCTCTGGGCCTGGGGGCTGATTGTCGCCGCCAACATCGGACTGGCCCTGTTCGCCTGGTACGAGTCGCACACCCCCTACCCGGTCCTCAACATGACCCTGCTGCGCGAAAATCGGGTCTTCGCCCTCTCCAGCTTGGCCGCGCTGTTCAACTATGCAGCCACCTTCGGCGTCACCTTCTTCCTGAGTCTCTACCTGCAGTACGTTCAGGGGATGTCGCCAAGGCTTGCCGGCAGCATGCTGATCATCCAGCCGATTGTCCAGACCGTGTTCTCCCCCCTCTGCGGCCGCCTCGCCGACCGCTACCCGCCCGGCCTTGTCGCCAGCATCGGCATGGCGCTGTGCGCCGCAGGGCTGGCGATCGCCGCCACCCTGGGAGCCGCTTCGGGGTTGGCGACGGTCGTCCTGCTGCTGGTCTGTCTCGGCCTCGGCTTCGCACTGTTCTCCTCGCCGAACACCAGCGTCATCATGGGGAGCGTCGCCCCCCGCGACCTCGGCCTGGCTTCGGGGATGACCGGAACCATGCGCACTCTCGGCATGATGTCGAGCATGACCATCATCACCCTGGTCTTCTCGGTCTACATGGCCGGGCAGGCGGTGACCGTCGAGACCCAGCCGGCTTTCCTGCTGAGCATGCGCACCTCCCTGCTGATTTTCTGTGGCCTCTGCCTGGTCGGCATCGCCTGCTCAGTGGCTCGTCAAAAACAGACGTCCAGATAATCTGCCTGGAATCTTTCCGTTTTGTGGAGCGAGCAACCGGGCGAAAAACGCCGGTTCCAGATAGCGAAACGGCAGACGCATAGCGCGATTGCTCATCACATCATGACTCTAACAAGGGCACAGGTTAAGAGCAGCGTGTTTGAGCCTCCACCACTGATGGGGCCGTTTGCGGATATTCCGCGAGCTCCAGCAGGATACCATCGGGACCATAGAGGTAGACCAGACGCTTGCCGGTCTTTTCCCAGGTCTGAATGTCACTGAGGAAGGTTGTTCCCGCCGCACGCAGCCGACCGACGACCGCTTCGATATCATCGACAGCGAAAGCCAGATGGCGCAAGCCAATGCGGTCGGCCCGGCCCAGTTGAGGATCGGCTCCCGAACCGACATCGAACTGCAGCAACTCAATGGTGGTGGTCGAACCGGGGTGGCATAGAGTAATGAAGCGCCCCCGTGCTCCATCAATCCCGGTCAGTCTGGTCAGAAACGCCGGGTCGAGTTCGGCGCCGAGCCCTTCGACAAAACCGAGCAGGGCGAAGAAGTCCTTGGCCTGCTCCAAGTCGCTGACGACGACATTGAGGTGGTCAATACGGTTGATCATGGCAACTCCAATCAACGGCTCGCGCCGGCCTGCCCCTTCGTCGTCTCGACGGCCGCCAAGGCTTTCAATCCTCTGCGCAACACCTTTTCTCTGCACGATTAAGGCTTTTCATGGGCCAGTTTCTGCCTGGAACTCTTTAGAAAAAGTATCCCCTGTTCCCGTCGTGCCAAGCACAAAATCTGTATGCTTATAGCGCAAATGGTAAAAGCTCATTATTCCAGCAGACTTCAGAAAGGGCGCTATAATTTAATCTTGAGAACCCAACCTTTCTGGAAATAAATCCATGCAGCCGCAGGAGAGACAAGGTCTCCACAACGACCAGCTGTCGGAGGAAATAATAGCCAATGGAAGCCGAACAGCGCTATGAAATTCTACAGAGAGCCCGCCTTAAAACCCTGTTCAAGCGCCTGCTGCTGGTCCTGCTGGTCGGGGTTCTGAGCTATTACACCATAGCTGTCGTCTATTACACCAAGACCATCTACAAGGTGCGCCGCAACTACGCGGTGATTCTCGAGGACCTTTCCGGGGAGCGACGGGTGATTGACGATATCGGCTGGCACGCACGCCTGCCATTCTTCACGAGGTTGGAACTGGAGGTGCCGTTGATGAACCAGGAGATGTTCCTCAACGGAGCCGCCGAACCGCAGCGGATGATGTCGAAGGGGAACATCGCCCTCTGGACCAGCGCCATGCTGACCTTCCGGATTACCGATCTGCAGCGATGGGGGATCGAGAACCGTTCACCGCAGGTGTTGCTGCAAAACGATTTCGACGGCATCGTCAAGGACGTCATCCAGGGACACCAGGTGGATGACCTGATCTCCGAACGGGAGCGGATCAAGGAGGAGACCTACCTGGCTCTCAAGGAGCGCCCGATCAACGCCGGGGGTCTGAACCTCGAGGAGAAATACGGGATCGAGGTGGTTTCGTTCGTGCTGCGCGACACCCGCTTCGGTGAAAAATTGGCGGCGGCCAGCGAAGAGAAGAAACGCCGTGAGCTGATCGCCGAGGCCGAAAACTATGCGGCCGACCAGGAAGCCAGCCGCATCCGCAAGCTCTACCAGGCCTACAGCCTGTCGATTAACGATTTCCGTAAGGAACTCGGGTTGGGAGCGCACAGCGATCGCTACCTGTTCGATTTCCTCAACCAGCAGAAGTGGGCAACGGCCTACGAGAAGAACCAGCAGGGGCAGAACACCTTCGTCATTAACAGCACCGGTGCTGACCCGGCCGTGGTCCTCCCCTCACCGAGCGGCAGGCAGGCCGGGAAGCCCGCTGAGAATGGGGACTGAACCATGGGAGACGCCCGGAAAACCCGCACTCCGGTCTACGTAAAGCTGTCGGGAAAGCGGGTCAAACAGATTGAACAACTGGTCGATGGCTGGAATTTCGAGACCCGCCTGTTCATTCTGCGGCGGCTGCGCCAGTACAGCCCCTCGCATTCGTGGTTCGAACGGACGCGCTGCTGGCTGTGGCGTAACTTTTGGCCGATGGACCGCAGTTTCCAGATTCTGCAGGATCCGGAGCTGCTCAGCGACTGGCGCCGTCGCTTCGAGGTGTCCGGATCGCAGAACGCCTCGGCGGCCTGGAACAAGGTGCTGCATCGTGAACTCGACTGGCACGATTACCAGTACCTGTCACTCCTCCTCGAGCGGGAGACCAACGATATTTTTGTCCCCTCCCCCCTGATACAACTTTTTGAGAAGATCTACCACGCACACATCCTCAAGGAGTTCGACGAAGACCCCGCGGTTCCGCGCGCCCCCCTGCTGCTGGTGCTGGGCGGGTCGGGCAGCGGCAAGAGCGCGACCATCAAGCAGGCCATCGAACAGGCCGTATTCGGAGCAGATGTCCGCCCGGTGATCGATCTCGAGGCCGAGCGTAACGAGGTGCTCGCCGACCAGCCCTTCTGGCGTAGTCTCGAAGATGTCGACCCGGAATTGGCGGTCAAGATCGAACGGCGGCGCAAGGCGGAGAGAATCCGCATGCTTTCGCGGATTCCCGTGGTGCGCTACCTGTTTCGCGAGCGTCTCGGCCAGGTTTTGTCGACACTCCAGGAGGAGGGGGTGCTGGTCGACTACGCCATGGTCACACCCAACGATTACCAGACCGCCTGGGCCGGTGAACCCGGCAACTACCTGCGTAAAGCAATGGGCGATCCGCGGCAGCCCTGCATTCGCCATCTCGAGGAGGCGCATTCCGCCTTCGGGCGACCCGATCAGAAGGGGACGGTGCAGAGCCAGCAGTCCAGCCTGGTCGATGCGGCCAATATTATTCTCGACGAGATTATCTTTGGTCGGCGGGATTGCGTGCTGATCGCTACAACCGACCAACCGGAGCAGTTTGATGCCGCCATTTTCCGACGGATCATGGAACGGGGAGTGGTGGTCGATATCGATGACTTCTGGCGGGACAGCGCCAACCTGGTCGAAGTGGTGCGCATGGAGCTCAGGCGCAACAACTACCATTTCCCCCCCACCCGGGACGGGCAGCCGACCCTGTCGAACGAGGCCCTGCGCGCTACCGTTTCCAGCCTGATCAACATCTTCCGTGAGCGCAGCCTGCGTACCACCCCGGCCTATGTGCGACGCCTGGTCAGTTCGCTGATCGCCATGAAAGGAGATTTCCGGCCTGAGTACCTCGCCGACCAGTTTCTGGTGCGTGACGCACTGAAAGCAGTGGCACGAAATGTCCACGGCACACTCTACAAGAGCGTAGTCGCCCACATCGACCGCCAGGTCACCTGGGATGACTATATCGGTCCGATCAAAAACGAATTCTCGGAGATGTGCAACAACTCCCTCTACTACAACATCTCCGAGGAGAAGGGAGTGGTGCTCGCCGGCCCGCCCGGATCCGGCAAGACCTTTATGGTACGGGCCTGGCTGGGGGACAACCGCGAGGTCCAGGACCTGGTGGTCAGCCTCAATGACCTCGCTGATCCGTCCAACCCCCTGGAGGGGATGGTCGAAAACCTCGAGCGGGTCTACGACATCGCCAAGATGCTCTCGCCCTCGATGATCTTTTTCGACGAAGGTGATGCGATTGCGCCACGCCGCTCTTCCCAGGGGGGAAGTCCCTATGACAAGGTCACCAACAAGTTTTTGTCGATCATCGATGGCGAATCCCCCTTGAGCCGTGTTTTCACCGTGCTGACGACCAACCGGCTCGACATCCTCGACCCGGCCCTGATCCGCTCCAAGCGGCTTAAGGTTCTCAATGTTTCCGGTCATATGCGCGATGAAGATGCGGTGCGGATCGTCCACAAGGAGCTGGATGGGCTCCCTCTGGCCAAAGATCTCAGCCTGGAGCAGATCGTTCAGGTTGCTCGCAGTCTGTGCGAAACCCCCGCTGACTTCACCTCCTTTGCCGAAACGGTACGAAGCCAGCGCGCCACCGAGGCCGAGGTGCTCAACAAGCTGATGCTCGAGATCAAGGGAGATCTCGAGCAGCGGGCCCGGTTCGTCCGTTTCAACTACAAGACACTGGTCGGGTTGATCGAAGGGCTGGGGGGAAACCTGATGCTCACCCACAAGGCCCACCAGGGGGAAGAGAGCCTGCTGGCTTGCCTGGAGGAGGCGGCTGAACAGTTGAGAACGGTACAGTCCTGCGGAGTCTACCCGATCACCAGCTGGCACCTGCAGAGCGCTCGCCAGCAACTGGCCAACAGCCCGACCCGCAAGGGGAAGCAGCAGCTTGACGAATTTCTCGAAACCGAACTGTCGCGCGAGCCTCAGGTCGGCTTCGTGATCGGGGTCGGGGCCAACGACACCACCGGGGTACTGCTACCGATCGCTTCGTCACTGATTTACCGGGTCTTCCCGGAAAAGGTCGTGGTCACCGGCGCCGTTTCCTCGGCCGCCCCGGGCGCTGCAGAACTCGACTTGGCAGTGCAGATGACCCACCAGAGTGCCCGTGAGGCGATCACCCTGGTTGAAAACTATCTGCAGACCCTTGTTCCCGAGCAGAACGTCTCCCGACTGCTCGGCGATTTCCTTGAGGGCTACACCCTGCACCACCAGCTGCTCTCCGCTTCCTACAGTGTCGGTGGGCCCTCGGCCGGATTTGCCCTGGCGATCAACACCCTGTCGATCCTGCTCTGTCTACCGGTCCTCAACGATTTCGGCATCACCGGAGCGCCCTGGACCAAAGGTGCCCAGAAAAACGAGGTCGGCTCTTCTGTGATCATCGGAGGGCATCGCAAGAAAGCGGAAAAAGTCCTGCAGTACCTGCCGCGGATGTACATGCCACAGCAGAACTATCGCGACCTGGAACCGGAAATCGTCAAAGGCTATCGCCTGGAAGGACGTGATATCCGAGGTGTTCGTAGCTTTTCAGCGCTGGTCCCGGAAGTTTACGATTTCGGCGGCGGACACCAGAAGAGACTGGTCGATTTCCACACCGAGCGTATCCGCCTCGAACTCGACAGCATGTCCGGAGTGGTCGAGGCAGAGCAGCGCGAGGCGGTCGAGAAGATGGCCAGAGAGCTGCGTCAGCAGGCTGAAAGGGAGACCGTGCGGAGGATCACGGCGATCCAGGATTATCTCGCGGCCGGTCGTCCTTCCAGCAGTCTCGACACGATTTTCACTCCTCGCCCCGAAGATGACGACGGCGCAAACCAGCACTTTGCCGGGTGAACGGATCTGGGCTGTTCAGCTATGTTGTAAAGATGAGAGATGGGCCGTTGCGTGAGGGATTGATTAGGATTTGTTGCGCAGGAACACCGCCAGTGCCCCGTCGCCGCCTAAGCGACGTGGTGCGGAGCCCCACTCCACCACCAGATCGCGCCGCTCCTCCAGCAACCTTTCCATGGCCAGGCGCAGCACCGGGCCGTCATCGGAGTGCAGCCCCTTGCCGGTGATGAGCAGGACGCAATGGAAGCCCTGGTGGACCGCATCCTCAAGAAAGAACCTGGCTTTGGAGCTGGCCTCGACAACCTTCAGCCCGTGGAGATCGAGCTCGGCCTGGGGTTGGAGTCGACCACGGGCGAGCTGGCGGAGCCGCCGCCCCTGGCTTCGCTCCCTTGAAGCGTCCGGCTCATCCTCAGGGTACTCATCCCGAAACAGAGTGTCCATGGTTCCGGCCGCTTCAAGGAAAAGCTCGCGATCCTCAGGACCCTGCCTGGACTCCCTTGCCACAGGAACCTCGAGCCCAGCTCCGGACATTTCGCATTCCCGCCCAGGCAGCGGCCGGACCTCGAGAAAGTCCATTTCCGAGGCGAAGCAGACCGTATCGTCCCCCTCGAAAAGCTCCTGTGCCTCCCTTTGATCAGCCTGCGGGTTGGGCTTCTGCCCCGCACCCTTGGCTGCAGCGGGAAGCCGTTTCAAGCAACCGAAAGGGCTGTTGGAAAAGTTTTTGTTGTTGCTCGATTTTCTGCGGGGCATGGTCCACGTCTCACACTGCTGCTCAAAACTCCAGTCGCACCGCCCTGACAAAGCTGGCACCGACAGACTCTTTGAGCCGGTCGAGGGTCTGCTGCGCAACCGGCGAATCGACCGACAGGACCACCATCGCCTCGCCCCCCTTGGCACGCCGGCCAAGACTCATGGCGCCGATGTTGACTCCGGCCTCGCCGAGAATGGTGCCGATCTTGCCGATCAGGCCCGGACGGTCATCATAGGTCATCACCAGCATATGTTCTTCCGGGGTGAAATCGATGGCAAAATCGCGCATCCTGACAATTTTCGGGGTTCCCTCAAAGAGGGTACCGGAAATGGTCCGCTTCCCCTTCGGCGTCTCGAGGCTCAATGTGATCAGGTTGGAGAAAAACTCCGACTCCGTGGAGCGGCTCTGCTCGACGATCAGACCGCGCCGTTCGGCCACCAGGTTGGCGTTGACCATGTTGACTTCCTGGTCGGTGCAGCGGTTGAGAAGCGCCGCCAGGCCGGCCACGGTGATCGGCATGCAGTCGAATGCGGCCAGCTTGCCGGTATAGGCAAAGGAGACCTTGCCCGGATTCTCGGGCGCCAACTGCGAGATGAAGTCGCCGAGAAGTTCAGCCAACGCCATGAACGGCCGCATCTGGGCCATCAGGTCCGGGTCGAAGCGCGGAATATTAACGGCATTCTCCACCGGCTTGCCCTAGAGAAGGTTAAGGATTTCGCGGCTGACATCGATCGCGACATTGGTCTGAGCCTCGAACGTGTTGGCCCCGAGGTGCGGGGTGACCACCATGTGCGGATGGGCAATCAGCTGCTTGATCGTCTCATCCTGTGGCGGCTCCTCGCTCCAGACATCGAAAGCAGCACCGGCGACCTTGCCACTCTCCAGCGCCGCCAGCATAGCGGCCTCGTTGATGATTCCGCCGCGGGCACAGTTGACGATCAGCACCCCCTGTTTCATGGCGGCAAAATGAGTGGCGGTAACCATGTCGCGGGTCTCTTCGTTGAGCGGAGTATGTACCGTCAGGACATCGGCGCTGCGCACCAGCTCGTCGAGCTCGACCAGCCGCGTCCCGAAATCAGCGGCGCGCTTCTCGCTGATGTAGGGGTCGTAGACCAGCACGTCCATCTCGAAGGACCTGGCCCGCAGGGCAACTCGCCCGCCAACCTTGCCGAGACCGATCAGGCCAAGGGTCTTGTTTTTTAGCTCGTAACCGGTAAAGGGGGCCCGCAGCCACTTGCCGCCCTTCAGGCTGGCGTTGGCCTCGGGAACATTACGACACAAGGAGAGGAGGATCGCCATGGTATGCTCGGCCGCCGAGTTGGTGTTGCCGAACGGCGCATTGACCACAATGATCCCCCGCTCGCTGGCGGCCTGGACATCGACGTTATCGATGCCGACTCCGGCCCTGGCCACCATCTTGAGCTGCTTAGCGTGACTGAGCAGCTCGGCATCGACCTGGGTGCCGGAACGGGTAATGATCGCATCGTAGCCGCCGATCACTTCATAGAGCTCGGCTTTGCTCAGTCCAAGACGTACATCGAGTTCGACGCGCTGGTCGTTGTGCAGCAGTTCCAGACCCTTTTCCGAGATTTCATCGGTGACGATGACTTTCATGAGCCACTGCTCCTTTTTTTCGTGAGAAGTAGAGTTTTCGGAGAGACTGTCAAGTTTTTGCTCCAGCAGCAAACTGCTCTGGAGTCAGCTTGATGCACAGACATTCACCGCGCGCATAGACCTGGCCCTCCAGACTGCTGATCTCGCCATGGACCAGTACCTTGCGTCCCTCGACAGAGACAATCCGGGTGTTGACCTGAACCACGGTCTGAATCGGCAGCAGCTGCCGAAAGCTGACATTGAGGTTGCCGACCACGATCTTGTGGCCGGCGGCCCAGGACGCCAGACCGAGCACTTCATCGAGCACGGCGGCAATGCTGCCGCCATGGGCATGAGCGGGCGGGCCCTCGGTAACCGGTCCGAACCAGACCCGAGCCACCAGATTCCTCTCCCGGTCAAGAAAATAACTCATGCGAAAACGGTTGCCGGTACGATCTCCTGAGACGAACCTGAGTGTCTCGCCGACCAGGGCCGGGGCATCGAACAGCTCCCATCCCGCTTCGCCCTGCAAGTCAACTTCTGGCACAGTAACCTCCAAAAAGCAGGAAAGGGGACACTCTCCGCACCGGGAGGTGTCCCCTGAAAACTGCCTGTAAAAATGCTTAGCCGTTGGCCCGCTCGAATTCCTTCATAAAGGCCGCCAGGGTCTCGACTCCGGCCAGAGGCATAGCGTTGTAAATCGAGGCACGGATGCCACCGACGCTGCGGTGCCCTTTGAGAGCATACAACCCCTGGGCTCCGGCTTCCTTGAGGAATTTCGCCTCGAGCTCCTCGCTGGCCAGGTTGAAGCTGACGTTCATGGTGCCACGGAACTCGGGGAGGATCACCCCGCGGTAGAAGTCGCCGGCATCGATCAGATCGTAGAGGATCTTGGCCTTCTGTTCATTGACCTTCTCGATGGCGGCCACACCACCCTGCTCCTGCAGCCACTCGAGGACCAGCCCGGTGACATAGATGGCAAAGGTGTTGGCGGTGTTGGTCAGGGAGTTGTCCTTGGCGCAGACCTCATAATTGAGCAGGGTCGGCGTCTGCGGCGACGCCTGGCCGAGCAGATCGTCACGAATCACCACCAGGGCGGTACCGGCCGGGCCGAGATTCTTCTGCAACCCGGCGTAGGCACATCCAAACGTGCTGAAATCGAGAACCCGCGAGAGCATCTCGGAAGTCTGATCGACAATCAGCGGGACCTTGCCGGTCTCCGGGAAGGTCTGCCAGCGCGAACCATAGAGAGTGTTGTTGCCGGTCACATGCAGGTAGGCAGCGTCCTGATCGACCATCTGCGGGGTAATGACAGGAATCCGGTCGTAATTGGTGTCGGCGCTGCTGGCGATCACCCGGATATCGCCGAACGGCTTGGCATCCTTGTGGGCCAGCTTGGCAAAATTGCCGGTCTCGACGTACAGGCACTTGCTGCTCGCTGAACGCCCGGCCAGATTGAGGGGCAGGGCGGAAAACTGCATACGCGCCCCGCCATGGACAAACAGGATCTGGTAGTTTTCCGGAAGGTCGGTCAACTGGCGGAAACGCTCCTTGGCCTGATTGAGCACGGCTTCAAACTGCTTGGCGCGATGGCTGACCTCGATGACCGAAACCCCCAGACCCTGGAAGTCGAGAAACTCGTCACGGATACGCTCCATAACCGGGATCGGCAGCATGGCCGGACCGGCACCGAAATTAAAGACCTGCTGGGACATGAATTCCTCCTCGCTAAAGCCAGACTCGTTTTAAAGTGTGCGAACCTTGATCACTCCGTCGATCTTCTCAAGAGCCTGGATCAGCTCTGCGGTCGGTTCGGATGCGATATCGATGATATTATAGGCGATTTCGTCGCGGCTCTTGTTGATCATGTAGATCACATTGATGTCTCGGTCGGCCAGCACTGACAAAACCTTATTGAGCATTTTCGGCACGTTGCGGTTGGAGAACGCAATCCGGTAGCCCGAGGTCCGCTCAAGGGCAATATTCGGGAAGTTCACCGAGTTCCTGATGTTGCCGTTTTCCAGAAAATCCCGCAGCTGGTCAGCCACCATGATCGCACAGTTTTCCTCGGCCTCTTCGGTGCTGGCACCAAGATGTGGAATCGGCACCACCTTGTCGTGGCCCATCAGTTCGGCCACAGGGAAATCGGTAAGGTACTGGCCAACCCGCTCGCTGTTGAGCCCGAGCAGGATAGCCTCGGTATCGACCAACTTTTCTCGGGACAGGTTGATCAGAGTTGCTCCCTTCTTGAAGCTTTCGATCAGGTCCTTGTTGATCAGGTTGCGGGTCGCTTCAAGTACCGGCAGGTGCAGGGTCACAATGTCCGACTTGGCCAGCAGCGACTGCATATTCTCCATCCGCTGGATATCGCGAGACAGGCGCCAGGCCGCTTCGACCGACAGGGCCGGGTCGTAGCCAAGCACGTTCATGCCGAGCATCAGACCGGTCTCGGCCACCAGCGAACCGATAGCCCCGAGGCCGACCACACCGAGGGTTTTCCCTTTGAGTTCGGTGCCGCCGAACTTCTTCTTGCCATCTTCGACCAGCTTGTGCAGCTCCTCGGCACTCTTGCCCGGCCCTTCGCTGCGCACGAAATCGATGGCTCCGAGAATATCGCGGGTGGAGAGAAGCATGGCCGCAACAGCCAGCTCCTTGACCGCATTGGCGTTGGCCCCGGGAGCGTTGAACACCACGATACCGCGGCCGGTACAGTCGGCAACCGGGATATTGTTGACCCCGGCCCCCGCTCGTCCGACCGCCTTGACCGCCGGGTCGATATCTTCCGGCTTGAGAACGTGGCTACGCAACATGATGGCGTCAGGGTGGCCAATCTCACTGGCCACTTCATAAGTATCGCGGGGAAATTTTTCCAACCCCTTGACGGAGATTTTGTTGAAGGTGCGAACCTTGTACATGGAAGCTCTCCTCAAATCAGAATTTATTTGAAATTGTAGGCCTGGGCAGGAGAAAGAAGTCGCGCAGAATCTGTGCAGACCGAGTAAATAGACAGCCCGATACCGCATGTTCTAGAGTCGGACATGGCATCCGTAAACCAGCTTAACAGGCCGTTTCTACCTCTTTTCAGGCGGGCTGTCAATGGGCTCAACGAACGATTTTGCGTGCCTCCAGATAGAAGCGTTTCTCGTCGGCCTCCCCCATGGAGAACGTTTTACGCGGGAGAGCACCATCACGCACGATGGTACGGAACAGGTCGTGCTTGGAGATGGCAGGCAGGTGAAAGCCGATGGAGCCGGGTCTGCTCCCCAACCGCGCCACCGTTTCATCGCCATGGATATAGTCGATGCGCGCTTTCGGCCGCTCCTTGAGATAGATATCGAGAAACCCCTGGAGGGTGGCCACCACCAGGGTCAGGGCCGGCTGGTCGACGATCAGCAACCCCGCTTCGCCGACGGTTACGAAGGGGATGGCATGCCCTGACGCGGCAGAAACAGCCTCTTTAGCCGCAGCAAACGACTCCGCCTTCACCCGGCGGCAGGGAGTGCCGGCTTCCGCGAAATAAGCCTCGGCCCCGGCCAGCAGGTCCTCGACATCGATATCGAACAGCAGGCGGTGGATCGCTTCGAATTCCAGCCCGGGATCGTGGAGGTTGACCAGCTCCACCAGGGCGTAGCGCGCCGGGTGATCCATCACCTCTTCCGGGTCTGAGGCCTGCTCCTTGAGCTGCTCCCAGATCGCTTTGGCGGTGGCGAAACTGTGATTGCCATCCCCCATGGCATAAAGCATGACATCCTCGTCCTCGACCTGATAGCGACTCTTGAATCGTTGGGGGTCGGCGAGCTGCTGCAGGGCTTCCCCAACCTGAGAGAGCAGGCGAGGCTGCTCGACCCGCCAGCCACGCAGGTGGCCACCGTTCTGCATCAGTTCGAAATCATAGATCTGAGGCAACTCTTCGTTGAGCAGAGGTTCGATCACCGTCTGTTCGGGATCGTCGATCAGAACCATGATATGCGGCAGCTCGATCGACGCCTGCTCCCTGACCCGGATTCGCGGTGGCAGTCGATCGACAATTGTCCCCTCGGTGGCCCGGATCAGAGTTTTCGCTCCGGGCAGGTAGTCGTACTGCTCGAGATCGAGTGCGACCATCAGACCCTTGCGTGACGGGGCATGGGCCGTCTTTCGATCAAGGAGGACAAACCCGGGGCCTTCGGAGCCAAGAACCCCCTCGTCCAGATAGCTGGCCATGGCCCGGTTGATCGCCACGATACGCCGGTTCGAATCGTTCTCCTCAAGGTAGACTTCGGGGAAGGTCAATCGCAGCGTCGATGGAGCATCACCGACTTCCCCATCGACGGTACTCCAGTACTCTGGCTCCGAGGTGTACTGGTCGCAGGCGATCACCGCCCACTTGGTCAGGTCAATCCCGGCTTTCGGCAGAAGGATCTCGGGAACTTGAATGGCGAGCTTGGCAAGGTCGATCATCAACCAACTCCTCACGGAAACTGATAAGAACTGGACCACTTATAAACAACGACACATGAACGGACAGAGCCAACAGAGAGGAAACGGGCCTCTGTCTATTTGATCACACGCAACTTGGCTCCCCCTCCGGAAGGGGGTCGGGTCTCAGGATCCTCGACTTCGGAGTCCTCGGCCATACCCATGCGGGGCAGACTGTTGGTCTCCACCAGCCGCTGAATTCCTTCGGCCAGGGAGAGACATTGCTTCATGCAGACCTTGCGCACCGGACAGACCGAGCAGTCCGCATCGCCAGCCGCAGCACGCAGGGCATGGATGACCAGGTCGACACTTTCGATCTGATTCATCGGAATCAAAAACATACTCAACTCCTCAAAAGATTAACGCAAAGACGCTACAGCTCTTTCCCGGCCACCTTGGCAAATTCGGCCAGTTTGTTCATCATCGTCTGGAACTCGGCCGGACGCAGGGACTGCGGCCCATCGCTGGCCGCGGTCTCAGGATGGGGATGAACTTCGACAATCAGTCCGTCACAGCCGGCAGCCACCGAGGCGAAGCACATGCTCGGCACCAGGCTGGCGTGGCCGGTGGCATGGGACGGGTCGATCACAATCGGCAGGTGGGTCTGCTCACGCAGCACCGGGATCGCCGAAATATCGAGGGTGTTGCGGGTGGCGGTCTCGAAGGTGCGGATGCCACGCTCGCAGAGGATCACCCGCCGGTTCCCCTCAGAGAGGATGTACTCGGCGCTCATCAGGAATTCCTGAATGGTGGTCGCCATCCCCCGCTTGAGCAACACCGGCTTGTCGAGCTGGCCGAGCATCTTGAGCAGGGCGAAATTCTGCACGTTGCGTGCTCCAACCTGCATGATGTCAGCGTAACGGGCAACCAGCTCGACATCGCGGGGATTAACCACCTCGGTAACGATCGGCAGGCCGGTCTGTTCGCGAGCCATGGCCAGCAGTTTGAGACCGTCCTCCTCCATCCCCTGGAATGAATAGGGGCTGGTACGCGGCTTGAATGCACCACCACGCAGAACCGTCGCTCCGGCAGACTTGATCGCTCGGGCCGTCTCCAGAATCTGCTGTTCGCTCTCCACCGAGCAGGGGCCGGCCATCACAATCAAGCGGTTGCCACCGATCTCCAGCCCCGGAACGATGGTCACCGTAGTCGGTTCCGGCTTGACCTCCCGGCTGGCAAGCTTGTACGGCTTGAGAATGGGGACCACATTTTCGACCCCCGGCATCGACTCCAGCGACTGGAGAATCGACTTGCCCCGCTCGTCACCGACCGCACCGATCACGTTGCGGATCTCACCATGAATGACGTGGGACTTGTAACCCAGCTCCTTGATTCTTTTCTTAACCTCGGCCAACTCCTCTTTGCTGGCCCCCTTACGCATGACGATAATCACTGTTTTGCTCCTTTCGGGTTGGTGTTAACCTCCGGGAAGCCTGCGTCACCCATCAGTTTCCCTCGTTCTCCATCCCCGAAAACGAAAAAACCACGGGCGACCGGTAACAGCCTGCCCGTGGTTTGTCTGCGACAATTAACAGCGAAGCGTCAACAGACCCGTCCCCGGTCAGGCCGGCCAAAAAAGCCGCCAAACCA
>PKTY01000060.1 GCA_002869725.1 Desulfuromonas sp.
AGGTGCTGGTGCGGGTCCAGCCCGTCCACCCGGCCCATGCCGCCGTCCGTGAATTTTACCGTGATTTCCGTTCACGGCTTTTTTCCATCATCGAAGTTGTGCCGCCGGACGCACCCCAAAGCATTGAAGCCGTTATCGACAAGGGGCGCAAAGCCGGGGCAAAAACTATATCCGACCAAAAACCGCCATCCAAGGCGGCAACGTCACCCACCAAGCCGACCCGCTACGTCTATGCGGACCAGGATGGTGCGCTGCAGTTTGCCGACAGCCTGGAACAGGTTCCGGCGGCCTACCGCGCCAGCGCCGAACCGCTCGAGGACTGAGCGTCACACCCGCACGCGTGAACGATTACACACCCTGCAGGTTGCCATAAATATCGTTGCGCCGTTCCTGGTAAACCGGGATCTGGGCTCGGTAGTCCTGCATCTCCGCGAAATCAAAATCGGCCACCAGCTCGGTCGCGCTGTCGCCACCCTCGGCAAGAATCTCACCACGCGGCGCAATCAGCAGGCTCATGCCGAAAAAGTCGAGCTTGCCTTGGCGCCCACAGCAATTGGCGGCGGCCACAAACAACTGGTTTTCAATCGCCCGGGCGCGCAGCAGGGTCCGCCAGTGCAGTTGCCGAGGCGCCGGCCACTCAGCCGGCAGACAGAGGATTTCAGCACCTTCCAGACCGAGCCGACGGAACAACTCCGGGAAACGCAGATCATAGCAGATGGCAACCCCCAGCTTGCCGACCGAGGTCGGCACCACCAGGCAGCTGTCGCCGGCACCGAGGAACTGATCTTCTCGCATCACCGAAAAGAGGTGCATCTTGCGGTAGCGGCCGACCACCGTACCGCCATCGATGACAAAGGCCGTATTGTAGATCCGACCGGCCTCCTCTTCGGGCAGGCTGCCGACAACGACCAAACCAAGCTCCTGCGACCAGGCACAGACCTGGTCGAGCACGCGGGGTGTTTCTGCCGCCAGTTCCGGCAGCTTCCGGTAGGCGTAACCGCCGCTCCACATCTCGGGCAGGACCGCCAGCTGCACCCCTTGGGCGGCGACCCGCCGCAAGGACTGCTCCACCTTGGCGAGGTTGCGGTCTACCTCTCCCAGAGTGATGTTGAACTGAATGCTGGATGTTTTGACAAGTGACATCATACTCGCTCCAATAAAGAATCAAACAAAGTTTTATTTTTTATTCACACGTGCTAATGTAGCAAGAAATGCTTGTTGTTATCGTCTTGTCAGGCTGAAACAAGGCCCCCTAAAGTCACCGAGTTTGCTTGACATGTTCGAGTCACGAGTGATAAAAGACATAGCGTTTTACTCTGATAATACATAACGGTGTCTGCAGGATTCGCCTTGTGAACACCCTGAAGTCTGTATATCATAGCTCGGCCTGCGACGCGATTTTTTTAACCTTTTCCTGCATAGGGGTTTCTCGTGAAAACTTTCGTTCTGACCCTGCTCCTCTCTTTGACAAGCACCCTGCCTGCACTCGCCAGCGGCGGTGGTGGCGGTGAATATCTCGACCTGACCGGGACCGGCCTTGGCATCCTTGCACTGGTCCTGTTCGTGGCGGCCTACTCCCTGGTGATTTTCGAAGAACAGCTGCACATGCGCAAGAGCAAGCCGGTCCTTTTGGCGGCTGGTCTCATCTGGGTCCTGGTTGCGGTCACTTATGCCGGACTGGGGGACACGCACACGCCGCATGAAGCGATCAAGCACAACCTGATCGAGTATGCCGAGCTCTTCCTGTTCTTGCTCGCAGCGATGACCTACATCAACGCCATGGACGAACGCAACGTCTTCCAGGCCCTGCGATCCTGGCTGGTCAGCCGCGGCTTCACCCTGCGCGTGGTCTTCTGGGTCACCGGTGCGCTGGCCTTTGTGATCTCTCCCCTGGCGGACAACCTGACCACCGCCCTGCTGATGGGCGCCGTAGTTATGGCGGTTGGCGGCAACAACCGCAAGTTCGTGATCGTCGCCTGCATCAACGTCGTGGTCGGCGCCAATGCGGGCGGCGCCTTCTCTCCCTTCGGCGACATCACCACCCTGATGGTCTGGCAGAAGGGCAAGGTCGAGTTCATCGAGTTCTTTGCCATCTTCCTGCCATCCCTGATCAACTGGATCATCCCGGCGGCGATCATGAGTTTCGCCGTCAGCAAGGAGCGTCCGGCAGCAATGGAAGAGAGCATCAGCATGAAGGTTGGTGCCAAGCGGATCGTTTTCCTGTTCATGCTGACGATCACCACGGCGGTCTCCTTCCACAACTTCCTGCACCTGCCGCCGGCGACCGGCATGATGCTCGGCCTCGGCTATCTTGGGTTCTTCTCTTATTACCTGAAGCGCCTGGAGGGTCGCCTGCTGGTCGGCTCCGGTGACCAGCCGCTGGATATTATCGGCCACAACCCGGATGAGCATGAACCGCAGACGGAGTCCCAGGGTCACGGCCATGGCCACGCCCCCGGCTTCGACCTGTTTCGCAAAATCGCCCGGGCCGAGTGGGACACCCTGCTGTTCTTCTACGGTGTTATTCTCTGTGTCGGTGGCCTCGGCCAGTTCGGCTACCTGGCGATGACCTCTGCCTACATGTATATGGATCTTGGGCCCACCACAGCCAACGTGCTGGTCGGCATCCTGTCTGCGATCGTCGACAACATCCCGGTGATGTTCGCGGTTTTGACCATGGATCCGCACATGTCGCACGGCCAGTGGCTGCTGGTCACCCTGACAGCCGGCGTCGGCGGCAGCATGCTGTCGATCGGCTCGGCGGCCGGCGTGGCGCTGATGGGCACGGCCCGCGGCATCTACACCTTTGGCAATCACCTCAAATGGACCTGGGCCATCGCCCTCGGTTATGAGGCCAGTATCATGGTGCATCTCTGGATCAACGGCAG
>PKTY01000157.1 GCA_002869725.1 Desulfuromonas sp.
AGAATATCCTGATGGGTGGGACTTTTGATGTCGAGCGGGCACGCCGAGAGACGCGCGGTTGTGAACAGGGGATCCATTTCAACAACGCAGGAGCATCCCTTATGCCTGCGCCTGTCGCCGACAGCCTGCACGCCTACCTGAAAGAGGAAGAGGAGTCAGGCGGCTACGAGACGATGGATCGAAGAGCCTGCGCCCTCGACAACTTCTACGCGGCTGCCGCCCGGCTGCTGAACTGCACAGCAGATGAGATCGCCTTCACCGACAGCGCAACCCGCGCCTGGAACACGGTCTTCTACGCCTTCGACTTCAAGCCGGGGGACCAGGTCCTGGCCGGATCGGCCGAATACGGCAGCAACCTGGTGGCCATGCTGCACCGGGTCAAGCGAACCGGGGCCGAGATCGTCCGGGTCCCCGACGATCCCCATGGGCAGATCGATGTCGCTGCCCTGGAGAGGCTGGTCACCCCGCGGGTCAGGCTGATCTGTCTGACCCATATCCCTTCGGGAGGGGGGCTGATCAACCCGGCGGCTGCCGTCGGCAGGGTGGCAACAGCGGCGGGGATCCCTTTTCTGCTCGATGCCTGCCAGTCCATCGGCCAGCTCCCCCTCGACGTGGAAGCCCTGGGCTGCGACATCCTCTGCGGGACCGGCCGCAAGTATTTGCGCGGGCCACGGGGGACCGGCCTGCTCTATGTCCGCAAAGGGCTGATCGATCAGCTCGAACCGAACCAGCTAAACCATCATGCCGCGGAACTGCTCTCTGACACGGATTATCGACTCCGCCGGGATGCCAAACGGTTCGAATGCTGGGAGCGCCACTGTGCCGGCCAGGTGGCTCTGGGGGTGGCTATCGACTACGCTCTGGGCTGGGGTATTGCAGGGATCGAGACGAGGATCAGCACCCTGGCGACCGAGCTTCGCCGCCGGCTGGCTGACATCAATGGCCTCACCGTCGCCGACCAGGGCCATGAGAAGTGCGGAATCGTCACTTTTTTCAGCGACCGGAAACTCGCCGCCGAACTTCAGGGGCGGCTACGCGAACGAATGATCAAGACCTCGATTGTCCCCTTCTCGGCCAACCCGGTCAGCACAACGCAGCGCCATCTTCCAGAGATGATCAGGGCGTCACTCCACTACTACAACACGTTCGAAGAGATTGATCGCTTCGTCGAGAACCTGCAGCAAAAGCTTTTGCAAGACGGCTAGGACCGAGTCGCCATCCCCAGGAGTTCTGTGACATGCACCACCCGCTGAGGCAGGCCTGCCTTCTTTAAGCCCCAGGCAAGCTGCAGATGACAGCCTGGGTTGGCCGTCACCAGCAGTTCAGCGTCGGTCGTCACGATATTGGCCAGCTTGCGATCAAGGATTTGCTGGCTTTCGGTGGTGTGCTTGAGGCTGAAAGTCGCGGCGCTGCCGCAGCACCAGCTCGCCTCGTTGAGTTCAATAAATTCGATGCCGGGAATCGCTTTGATCAGTTCTCGCGGCTGGCGGCTGACGTTCTGGGCATGGCAGAGGTGACAGGGTTCGTGGTAGGTCACCCGTTTATTGACCGGCTGCAACCCATCAGTGCGTAGGCCCTGTTCGGCAAGAAACTCGTTGATGTCCTTGATTTTGGCGCGAAACGCTTCGAGTTGTGCGTGGTTGCCGCTCGCCTCGAGCAGCTCTTCATACTCCTTGAGAGCCGCACCGCACCCGGCGCAGTCGGTGACGATGGCGTCGACGTCCAGGGCCATGAACAGGTCGAGATTGTGGCGGGCCAGGTTCCTGGTGGTCTCACGGTCCCCCTCGGACAGGTGCGGCGCACCGCAGCATTTCTGCTCTTTCGGCGTGACCACTTCGAATCCCTGGTGGGAGAGGACCCGCACGGTCTGGCGCGAGACCTCAGGATACATCAGGGTCATAACGCAGCCGAGAAAGAACGCCACCCGGCCACGCTGTTCGCCCACCGCCGGAACCACGTCCGGAAGCTGAGGGCGGAGCGGCGGATGCAGTTCCGGCATCATCCCCTCGGCCTTCTCCATCCACCCCGGAGCCAGTTTGAGCAGGTGGGAGTGGCGGACCAGCCACTGGATGCCGAGCTTCTGGTAGAGCCGGGCCGGCAGCATCGAAGTCTCAAGCAGGTCGGGCGACGGCAGCATCCGCTGCAAGATGAACGCGCGAAATTTTCCTGCCGCGCCAACCAGCGGCATGGCCGCCTGGGACTGGTTACGGCAGGCCTCCATCACCAGGCCGGCGTGGACCCCGGACGGGCAGGCGGTCGAACAGGCCCGGCAGTCGAGGCAGAAATAGGCCTCTTGCTTGAGGGCCTTACTGAACGTGAGCTGGTCATCAGCAACGGCCTTGGCAAGAGCGACCCGGCCGCGGGGTGAGGAACGCTCGCGGTTGGTGAGGGCGTAGGTCGGGCAGGTCGGAAGGCAGAAGCCGCAGCGCATGCACTGTAGCATCTCTTCGTACCCCGGGGCGTCGGCGAGGGGGAACTTGCCAAGACAGTTCTGGTCAGCCACCTCAGTTCTCCTTGGGTTCGTCGGCAAAAATCTTGCCGGGGTTCAACCCCCCTGACGGGTCGAAGCACTGCTTGATCCGTCGCATCACGCTGACGCCACCGGCACCGATCTGGCGAGCCAGGTAATCTTTCTTCGCCAGTCCGATGCCGTGCTCGCCGGAGACGGTACCGCCCCAGGCCAGGACCTTGTCGTAGAGCTCATGATAAAAGGCATGCGCCCGCTCCATCTCGTCCTGGTCACGCTCATCGCAGAGCACCGTCGGGTGGAGATTGCCGTCGCCGGCATGGCCGAAGGTGCCGACCTTCAACCGGAACTTCTCACTGAGCCGTTCGATCTCGTCGAAGGTTTCGGCCAGCCGGCTGCGCGGAACGGTGGCGTCCTCCAGCAGGGTGGTCGGCGAGACCCGCGCCAGGGCCGACAGGGCGGTGCGGCGTGCCGCAGCGAGCTGGTTGGCGTGGTCGACATCGGCAGCCTCCTCGATATGGGCAGCGCCAACCCGTTCGAGCACGGCCCGCACGCCATCGGCCTCCTCGGCGACCATCGCCGGGTGACCGTCGACCTCGATCAATAGCAGGGCCGCCATCTCGCGCGGCAGGCCGATCTTGACGTAATCCTCAACACAGTTGATGGTCGCGCGGTCCTTGATCTCCATGGTCGAGGGGATGATCTTGGCGGCGATAATGTTCGACACGGCCGCGCCGGCGGTGCGGGAGTCCTTGAAGTAGGCGAGCAGGGTGCGCTTTGACTGTGGAGGAGGAATCAGCTTGAAAGTCGCCTCGGTCATGATCGCCAGGGTCCCTTCGCTGCCAACGATCAGGTCTTTGAGAGCGTAGCCGGCCACATCCTTGACGCTCTTGCCGCCGGTCCGGAAGGTCGTGCCGTCGCCGAATACCCCGGAGAGCGCCATGACATAGTCGCGGGTCACGCCGTATTTGAGGCCGCGCAGGCCGCCGGCATCTTCGGCAATGTTACCGCCCAGGGTCGAGACCTTCTGCGAGCCTGGATCCGGCGGGTAAAACAGCCCCCTGGCGGCAACGGCGTTGAAGAAGTCGAGGGTCACCACCCCGGCCTCGGCCGTTGCCGTGAGGTTCTCCTCGTCGATCTCACGGATCCGATTCAAGCGGGTCAGACAGAGAACCATGCCGCCGTTGACCGCAACACTTCCGCCGGAAAGACCGGTACCGGAACCACGCGGGACAATCGGCAGCCCCTCATCTCGGGCGAAATGAACCAGTTCGGCAACCTGCTCGGTGTGGGTTGGGAAGACCACAATGTCCGGCAGGTGGTGAAGTTGTGGCGTCGCATCGTAGCCGAAGGTCAGCAGGTCTTCCTTTTCATGCAAGACGTTTTCAACGCCCAGCAGGTCTGTCAGCGTCTGAATGGCAATTGCAGAAAGCATTAGGTCCCTCTCGATTTCCGGCGAAGAGTGGAGTGAAGGCTCATCATCTTGTTAGCCCTCACAGGAATTTTAACAAGAAAATCAGCCAAACTGGCACGTGTCTTGAGAAACTCATCATACATATTTTGGGCAGCAAGACCAATGGTATTACCAATGAACCAATATCTAGCCAAAGAGAAACCCTCTGTCAAGAAAAAATAGAATGCCGTTTAACATTTTTACCAAGGCCGCCATTAGAGCTTAAAGAACCTCATCAAGAAGCGACCTAATCCATGCTCTCTTAAAAAAACATGGTTCTAATTTTTCATTGACAGTCAACTAGAGGCTGAGATAGGATGGGGTCAATAATTGGTAATACCATTTGGAGCCTTCATATGAACCAGAACGTCGACCAGTTTCGTGATGCGGCCGTCAAGGTCGGTGCCGAAGTCCACCAACTGGAATCGGTGGATGAGGCGGCGGCTTATCTTGCCGCGCGCCTGAACGGGACTCTGCTCTATAGCGGTTGTCCCAGCCTGGAACGGGCAGGGCTCAAGGCGGCCCTGCAGTCGACCGGCGTCGACTGTGTCGATCAGGGGTTTCGCCAGGCGGCACCCGCTGCGGCCGGCGGGGTGACCGGCGCCAATTTCGGCATTGCCGCGACCGGAACGATTGTGCTGGAGAGCACCGATGAAGCGATCCGCCTGGCAACAACTTTGCCGGACAAGCACTTTGTCCTGCTCGATCCGGCCAAGATACTCGAGAGCGCCGACGCCGCGGTTCCCCTGATGCGCCGTTTTCACGAACAGCTGCCCCAGGCCTACCTCGCCTACCTCACAGGTCCGAGCCGGACCGCCGACATCGAACGGGTGTTGACCATCGGTGTACACGGACCGGTGGAACTGCACATCCTTTTGCTAGAGGGTCTATCCGGCGACCCGCTGGAACGTTAAAAAGTCATTTTGAAGTCCGAACCAGAGAGTAGAGGCTGGGATATGAGCAAGAACAGAAGTCGACAGTACCAGCACCGGGTTGCTCAGGCGATCAACACACCGAAGCTGCAGGATGCACTGCACCGGTTTGCCGATGCCTATGTGGTCGCCCGCGAGGCGGCCTTTTCCGGCCAGGACTTCGAGGCGCTCCGCAGCGAGATCGCGGCGATGAAGGACGACGTCCGCAACCATGCCGAACGCTACCTGGAGCAGTTCCGGGCCAACGCCGAAGCAGCGGGAGCGACGGTCTATCTCGCCAAGACTGCGGCCGACGCCAACCGCTACATCACCGAACTGGCCCTAAAGCGCTCTGTCAAGACAGTGGTCAAAAGCAAGAGCATGGCCAGCGAGGAGATCCACCTGAACCATGCCCTCGAAGCGGCCGGGGTCAAGGCACTTGAGACCGACCTCGGCGAATGGATCATTCAGCTTGCCGGTCAAAAGCCGAGCCACATGGTGATGCCGGCGATTCACATGTTCAAAGAAGAGGTCGCCGCGCTGTTCAGTTCCGTGACCGGCCGCCAAGAGCCGGCCGAGATCAAACACTTGGTGCAGGTTGCTCGCGAACAGCTTCGCCAAGCCTACCTCGATGCCGACATGGGGGTGTCCGGAGCCAACGTCGCAGTCGCCGAGACCGGCGGCATCGCCCTGGTGACCAACGAAGGGAACGCCCGACTGACCACCACCCTGCCGCGAATCCATGTTGCCCTGGTCGGCATCGAGAAGCTGGTGCCGACCCTTGAAGACGCCCACCGGGTGATCAACGCCCTGCCGAAGAACGCCACCGGCCAGCTGATCACCTCCTACATCACCTGGATCCGCGGCGCCGTCCCCTGCGCCGAAACCAGCAAGGAACTGCACATCGTGCTGCTCGACAATGGCCGCAGCGCCCTCGCCGAGTCGCCACACTGCAAGGACGCGCTGCGCTGTATCAAGTGCGGGGCCTGCGCCAATGTCTGCCCGGTCTACCAAACCGTCGGCGGCCATGTCTTCGGCCACATCTACATCAGCGCCATCGGCATCATCCTCACCGCTTTCTTCCACGGCCTCGACAACGCCGCCGAGCTGGTCCGGGCCTGCATCGGCTGCCGGGCCTGCGTCGCCGTCTGCCCGAGCCAGATCGATCTCGAGAGCATTATCCTCCACCTGCGCGAGGTGCTGGGCGACGACGAGGGGATCGGCACCGGCAAGGCACTGGTCTTCAAGCACGTGATGCGCAACCGCAAGCTGTTCCATACCATGCTGCGAGCCGCCAGCCTGCTGCAGAAACCGGTTACCCGTGGCGAGCGCACCATCCGCCACCTGCCGCTGTTCTTCTCAGACCTCACCGAGTGGCGCAGCCTGCCGGCGGTGGCTGACAAACCGCTGCGCGATCTCTGGCCCGCAATGTCGCAGAAGGTTGAGCAGCCGCGCTACAAGGTGGCGTTCTTTGCCGGCTGCCTCAACGACTTCGTCTACACGGAGCTCGGTCTTGACCTGGTCAAGGTGCTCAACCACCTTGGCGTTGAAGTCAGCTTCCCCATGGGACAGAGCTGCTGCGGCGTACCGGCCCTCTACTCCGGCGACAAGGAGACCGCCGTCGCCATGGCCGAACAGAATCTCGAGGCGATGCTCGCGGCAAAACCCGACTTCGTGGTCACTACCTGCCCGACCTGTACCATGGCATTGCAGCGCGATTTCCTCGACCTGCTGCAGGATCACCCGGCCTGGGCTGAGAAGGCCCGGCGGTTGGCCGAGATCACCATCGATGTCTCCCGCTTCATTGCTGAGGAGCTCGATGGTGCCAGGGCCCTGGCCGGACTAGCCGATCCCGAGCAAGTTACCTACCACGACTCCTGCCACCTCAAACGCGGCGCCGGCGTCTGGCAGGAACCGCGGCAACTGCTCCAGGCATCAGGTCGCGATCTGATCGAGATGGCCCATGCCGACCGCTGCTGCGGGTTCGGCGGCTCCTACTCCTTTACCAGCCACCCGCAGATCGCCAAGCAGATTCTCGGCGACAAGGTACGCGACATCGAGCAGTCCGGCGCCAGCTGCGTCGCCATGGATTGCCCGGGCTGCCTGATGCAGATTCACGGCGGACTCGACAAGCACCAGAAGCCGATCCGGGCGGTACACACCATCCAGCTTCTCGCCGAGGCTCTCGCCTGAACCTCAGACCAATGGCGCTTCAGGGGGGTTCGGCCCTCGCACGAACTGACCCTTTCTGAGGGATGACCATGGACGCTCTCCCTCTGGTCAGTGGCTTGCTTCTAGGCTACAATCTTCGCTATGTCTATTTCGACCCCCCATCTCTTTGACGTCTACCAAGAAGCCCTCTGTGCCAGCGAGGTACACATCCCCCGTACCGCCCTTGTTCAAATGGTGCGCCTGGTGCGTCTGCTCGACAGGTTGAGCCGGAAACCGGCCTACCGAGCATTGCTGGCTCCACAGCTCCCCGAGGTGGCCCTCTTCGATCCCGGGCACGATGCGGTGATGATGTGCTACGATTTTCATCTCACCGAAGGCGGCCCGCGTCTGATCGAGGTCAACACCAACGCCGGCGGCGGGCTGCTCGCCTACCTGGCGTGTCATCCAGAATGCCACACCCTCCCGGACCAGCTCGCGCCCCGGCTCCGGCAGCGTTTGATGGAGAGCTTTGCCCGCGAAATGGTTCTGTTCAGCGGAGGGCACAGTGCACGACCAACGGGCATCGCCATTGTCGACGAAAATCCACCAGGGCAGCATCTGTTCGGTGAGATGCAGGCCTTTGCCACCCTGTTCGAGGACTGGGGCGTGCCAACCTTCATCGTTGCCCCTGAAGCCTTACAGGCCGACTCCACCGGGGTCTTTTTCGACAGGCAACGGATCGATCTGGTCTACAACCGCCACTGCGATTTCTACCTCAATGAGCCCGCCATGAGTGGCCTGCGCCAGGCCTACCTGGCCAGAGCAGTCTGTCTGACTCCCAACCCCCATGCCTACGGCCTGCTCGCCGACAAAAGACGGCTGGCCCTCTGGAGCGACCCGGACATGGCGGCCAGGCTCCCCCTCTCTTCCCGCGATCGTGCTCTGCTCCGCGACACCGTCCCGGCCAGTGTTCTGCTCGGCAACGACAACAGAGAACAGTTTTGGGGCGAGCGTCGCAACTGGGTCTTCAAACCGGTCGACCGCTTCGGCAGTCGCGGCGTGCTTCTCGGCGAGAAAATCAGCCGCAAACGTTTTTATGAACTCCCCGCCAACCTGACCCTGGTGCAACGCCTGGTCCCCCCTTCCCTGACCGAAGTTGCAGACTCTGGTCCGATGAAAACCGACCTGCGCCTTTACGCTTACCGCAACCGGGTTCTCGGGCTGACCGCCCGCCTCTACCGCGGCCAGGTTACCAACCTCCGCACCCCTGGCGGCGGCTTTGCCCCGGTCGTTCTGGCCTGACATCCTCTCCGTTTACCCTCCCTCAGAGAGCTCACAGTCGTGTCGAATTTTTCTTTTACAAGACCCCCGCTGTATGATAATTTTCATGATCGTCGACAAATTTGACTCGGCACATAGGGTTGAGGGTTAGGTATGCTTGAGAAGCTGACTAAAGAGACACTGCTGGCGACCGGCAACGATGATGACCTGCTGGCGGCAAGCGTTGACAGGCTCGCCAAGGTTCATGGTGACAAAGCCTACCGGGAGGTGCTCAGATTTCTGGTTGGCAAAAATCTCGGGGCAGCGCAATCCCGTCACTACTGGCAATCGGCTCTGCGTCACCGGCAGACGATCGAGGACAAAAGCGGCTGGCGACTTTCCCTGCGATCGGCACTTCTCGACTATCTGCAGCAACAGGCCGGTGAGTTTACCAATCCGGTCATCATCGAAGCTGAATTTCTGGAAAACATCCGTCATTCTTCCATCACCGATGGCCTGACCGGGCTTTTCGATCAGATCTATTTCAAGGGCTGCCTGGACAAGTCTCTCAGAAAATCAAGGAGCAACAGCACATTTCAGGCCGCAGTCGTCCTGATGGACCTCGATCATTTCAAGCAGTACAACGATCGCTGCGGGCATCTTGCGGGGGACAACGCCCTGGCAACGGTTGCCGATATCATGCGTACCCAGGTGCGCGACGGTGATGTGGTGGCCCGCTATGGGGGAGAGGAGTTTGCCCTGTTCTTGCCGCGCACCAACCGGGCGGAAGCTTTTACCATTGCTGAGCGGATCAGGGCTGCGATTGCTCAAACGGAGTTCCCCGGGCAGACGCTGCTCGACCGGAGAAACCTGACAATCAGTGGCGGAATCGCTGTCTTTCCCGAAGACGGTGAAGAGACATTAAACCTGATCGCCAGGGCCGACCAGGAACTTTACCAGGCTAAAATCAGGCGGGACTGCATTTTCCCCGACAAGTCGGAGCGCCGCCGGGATCCACGGCTCAGGATCAGCTCTCTGGTTGAGTTCACGAGTACCGGGCGGGCCTTCGACAGCGGCGTGGTGTTCGACATTTCCCGCAGTGGGCTCTCCTTCAGTTGCAGAGATCCTTTGCAGAAGGACGAGTGTATCACCTTGAGGTTTCAGAAGCCGTTCTGGCGCGAAAACTTTTTCTGCGAAGGGACGGTGCGCCAGCAGCGCACCCTCGACGATATAGGTTTGAATTTCATCGGACTCGAATTCGAGCAGTTGTTTGATGAATTCATCCGTTACCTTCCTGAGCAGAAGGCAACGGTAATCTCCCACTAACCCTCCGGGAATAAGCCGTCCTCACTTGAACATCCGCTTGAACAACCCCCTCTTCTGCTGTTCGCGTTTTTCCTGAAGGGCCCGCATCCCCTTGCGGGCCAAAACATGGCGGGCATCGAGCTTGAGGGCTTTGCTGAATTCAGCCTCGGCCATGGTCTCCTGTCCAGACTCGAGCAGAATCCAACCCTTGTAGGCAAATCCTTGCGGGAAACGCTCCATCACCAGCGCCTTGTTAAGCATCTGTTTGGCCTTGGTCTGCATTGCCGAACTGTTGCTGTAGCGCGGATTGCGGTAGGTCGCCCAGGCCAGGCTGGCCAGGTAATCGCCGTTGTTCGGATCGAAGTTGACCGCCTCCTGGAGAGCCTTTTCGGCGTTGTCCCATTCCTCCATCTCAAGGAAAACCTTACCTGATTCGGCCTGAACTTCGGCCTGGAACCGATCATCCCCCTCGCGGCCGAGTCCAACCTTGTCCGAACCGAGCAGTTCATCATAGCGCTCTTTCTTGACCACATCGGAGAGTGTGTCGTAGGCGGTAGCGACAATCGACAGAATTTGCTCGACCAGCTGCGCCTCCTCGCCGCCCAATTGCATCAGGATATCCGGCCCGAACCTGCGGGTAATGGCAAAGTAGCGCTCCTTGAGCAGGTCGATGGAGAACTTGGCAGGCTTGATACCGAAAACCTGGTAATGGTTCTGCCCCTCCAGGCTTTTGGCCAGCAGGCGCACCTCCTGTCCCAGATCGCCACTGTCTTGAGCAGCAGGCAGTTCGCCGCTCCTGACCACTGCAGCAATAGCATCGACCGCCTCCTCGTCGGCACTGGTCAGGTCCGTGAAACTCTCGAGGCTCTCTTCGATGTCGACTTCGAACTCTTCGACACAGGCGTTGAACATCACCCGGATCGGCAGGTCGCCGGCACTGACCGCGGCGGCCGGTTCTTCACTGAAACGGATCATGTTCAAACTGGCCAAAGTCAGAACCAGCGGAGCGCCGTCGAAATCACCCGGAAGTAGAGTGCCCAGACGGCTTTGCCCATCGAGCTGCTCGATGAATTGCTTTTCCTGCTCCCGCAAACTCATGAAGTTGATGTACCGGAAATAACCTTCGGTGGCAGCGACAAAACGTTGGCCATAGTTGCGCAGCAGAGTTGCACCCGCCTCCCTTGAGGAGGAGTGGAAGCCGTCGTAAAAAAGCTGCGGCATATTTATCGAAAGCGGGCAGACCTCCGACGGCAGTTCAAAAGGGATCCAGCGTGACGCCATAGGGGGAAGGGAAAAGGCTTGCAACAGCTCATGTTCGAGGTAATCGAGTTCCGCCTGCAGAAGAGCATGGTAATCGAGACAGCCGAGCTGAACCGGAAGCGTACGGTTTTCAGCAGGCCTCGACCGATAGTAGCCGTATTCCGCAGCGGAAAGATAATCTTTGCTCCGCAGGTAGGCACCCAGATCGCTATGCTGAAAACCGCGACCAATCCCCACCGGAATGCCTTTGATAAAACTGAGAGTGTGGCTGTTGCCACCGTGGCTAAAAACCATCTGTCCGCACAGCTCTTTGAGAAAGACTTCGCGCAGATGGTGTGCGAACGGGCGTTGCTTCTCGCCAGCGACAGCGGCTTGCAGCGGGAGCGCCTCGGCGATGGCCTGGCGCAAGGCCCCCGACTTGAACGGCTTTTCCAGGTAGTGGCTGACTCCAAGGTGCCGTGCGGCCTGATGATACTTTTCCCCCTTGTATGCTCCAGTGATGATGACAACCGGCAAGGCCGCGGTGCGCGGACTCTGGCGCAGCTTCTTGAGCAGCTCAATACCATGCAGACCAGGGAGATTGAGGTCGAGGAGAAGAAGATCGGGAGGATTGCTGGCAATCGACTTGAGGGCACTGACTCCGTCAGCCTGGTGTTCGGCGATCAACCCCTGTCGCCCAAGCAGCTGCAGGACGCTCTGGGCCAACTGCAGATTATCTTCGGCGAGCAGGACACGGCTAGCCATGGAGTCTTCCCCGTTTCAGTCGGACGCGCTGTCTATCGGCCAAGCTGGTAACGACGCACGGCACGATTGTGCTGCACCAGGGTCGTATTGAACTGGTGAGTCCCATCCCCTCTGGCCACAAAGTAAAGATAATCGACCTCTGCTGGCCAGGCGGCGGCTCGCAGCGCCGCTTCACCGGGGTTGGCAATCGGCCCGGCCGGCAGCCCCCGCATCTGGTAGGTATTGTAAGGCGTCGGGGTTGCGAGATGCCTGCGGGTCAGGTTGCCGTCAAAATCGGCCACTCCATAGATCACGGTCGGATCGGCCTGCAACGGGATTCCTGCTCGCAATCGGTTGTGAAAAACTGCTGAGATCAAAGGCATCTCGGCATTGTTACCGGCCTCTTTCTGAATAATCGAAGCAAGCGTTACCAGTTGATGGCGATCCAGCCCACGCCTTTTTGCGGCTTCCAGCATGTCACTCTGCACTCGCGTTTTCCCCTGAACAAGCATGGCTTCGACCAGCTCCTCGACGCGACTGTTCGAACGCAGGGTGTAGGTTTCCGGGAACAGATAGCCCTCGAGGCTTGTTGCAGGAACGTCGTAGCGCTCGAGCAGTTCGGGGTTGGCGACCACGGCCAGGGCTTCATCGAGACTGCACAGCCCGAAGTCCGCCATGCGTTGTGCCGTCTCCCTAAGAGTCAAGCCTTCGGGGAGAGTGATCCGCAACATGCGAACATCCCCTTTAACCAGGCGGCGAAGGACCTCTCCGGGAAGCGCCGGTTCGGCAAACAGGTACTCACCCGCCTGAACCTGGGTCGCCGTCCCTTGCCAGCGGGCCAGCAGAGTGAAATAGTCGGCGTTGCCGATCACACCCGATTTTTCCAGTCGCTCGGCGATTCGCTGCAAAGGGGAGCCGGCGGGGATCATGACCAGCTGCTCCCCATCGGGAGCGACCGGCGTCTGCAGAAAGCTGTTGACCGAAAAGCCGGCAAACAGGCCCACAGCAGCCAGACTTGCCAGTGTAGCAAGCAAAACAAGTGCGGTATGCCTCTTCATGATGTGCGATTGTTGGGCAGCTTTTGGTAAAAGTCAAGGAGCGCGGTGCCAGCCCCGCTCACTCAAAGCTTGAAGCGGTTTTCTGAACCTTCGAGCAGTCGCTTGATATTGGCGCGATGCCGCCAGATCACCAGCAGAGCAATGAACAGGGTGCCGGCCACAATCGGCTGAGGGCGTTCGAGGAACAGGACCAGTAGCGGCATCGACAGGGCCGCCAGCACCGAACCGAGAGAGATGAAACGAGACAAGCCGACAGTGAGGAGAAAGACCACTGCGGCACCGATCACCGCAAAGGGAGCGACAACCAGGAAAATGCCGAGGGCGGTAGCAACCCCCTTCCCTCCCTTGAAGCGCAGGTAGACCGGGTAGCAGTGGCCGACAATCGCCACCGCAGCAAGGATTCCCAGCTGTAGCGGGGAAGGTTCGAGGAGTTTGTCAATCATCAACAGCGGGAGCAAGCCCTTGAGGATGTCACCCAGCAGGGTGAGAACACCGGGGAGCTTTCCGGCCACCCGGTAGACATTGGTCGCTCCGATATTGCCGCTCCCCTTGCCGCGCACGTCCTCGTAACCGAGAACCTTTGCGAGCACAATGCCGGTCGGGATGGCGGCGACCAGGTAACAGAGCAGGACCATCAGGACAAAAAGCAGATGATTCATGGGGCTTCACGTGGCTCCTCTTCCACACGACTGGAAGCGGTCGAGAACTTGCTCTCAAGGGCTCCATTCAGCGACAAAGCTGTCAACCTCGCGCCGTTCGACTGAACGATACGGACCAACGGCAACACAGCAGAGACGTTCCCGGGTGAACAGTTCCCGGGCTGTCCACTGCAGGCCCTCTGCCGTCACCTTGTCGAGGTCGGCCAGATCAGCAGCGATGGTGCGCTGGCAACCGGACAACTCACACCAGGCATAGCGCAGCGCCATTTCATCCACCTGATCCCTGGAATACTCCAGGTCAAATCGGTAACTGTTGAGCAGATGGTTCAACTCTTCGGCAGGGACCCGTTCATGGCGCAGTTTCTTAAACTGGTCAAGAACCGCATCGACCGCAGCCAGGCTGTTCCCCGGCGAGACCGCAAGGTCCACAGCGAGCAGACCGACGTCGGCATACTGGGCCAGTGTCGCCTCCACCGCATAGGTCAGGCCAAGTTGCTCGCGTAGACGCAGCATCAGTCGGCTCATCCCCCCCCAACTCAGCAGACGGCGCAACACCCGCAGATTGACGGCATGGTCACTCTCCCTTCCGGGGAGCAGAAATGCCAGTTGCAGGCTGACCTGGGATCCGGCATCGCGCACCCAGCGCAACAGTGGGAAGCCCTGTTCCTGACCGGTCCATGGCTTTACAGGAGGCGGCTTCGGCCCATGCCATTCGGAAAATGAGTGCCGGACAGCAGCAATCACCTCATCGTGGTCTATCGGCCCGGCAACGGCAAGGACCGCGTTACCAGGCACATAATGACGAGCATAGTACTGACGGAAATGGGAAAGGCCCAACCTTTCGATGGCCCATCGGGAGCCAACGGTCGGCTGGCCGAGGGGATGGTTGGCAAACAGCAGCCTGGCGACGATATTGTCGGGGTTGATCTGGCGGCCGCTTTCGTTGAGATCGCCCAACGCCTCCTCAAGGATCACCCGCCGCTCAAGCTCAATGTCATTGAACAGCGGCCGCAGCAACAGGGAAGCGAACAGGGCAATCCCGTCCTGCAAGTGAGCGGGGTGGATCCGGGAATGAAAGGTCGTACTCTCACTGTCGGTCGCGGCATTCGCCGAACCGCCAACCGCCTCGAAGGCGCGCTCAAGTTCCAGTCCGGAAGGAAAGTCAGCGGTCCCCTTGAACAGCATGTGTTCGAGAAAGTGGGAGATCCCGGCGCGATGTCTGGACTCGTGACGACTCCCCACCCCCAGGGCCACCAGAACCTCGCAGCTGGAGTGATGCGGCATCGACACACTGACCACACGCAGTCCGTTGTCGAGGGTGGTACATAAATATTCCATGATGGAGGCTAACAATCAGGGGTTCACCTGAGTAGCCGGGCAGCCTCCTTGGCGTGATAGGTGATGATCAGGTCGGCTCCTGCCCGCTTCATGCCGACCAGGGTCTCCAGCATCACCCGTTCGCCATCGATCCAGCCCTTCTCGGCGGCGGCCTTGATCATCGAGTACTCCCCGGAGACGTTGTATGCAACCAGCGGCAGGTTGAAGTGCTCTTTGAGGTCGCGCAGAATATCAAGATAGGCCAGAGCCGGCTTGACCATCAGAAAATCGGCGCACTCCTGGACATCGAGTTCCGCCTCGCGCAACGCTTCGATGCGGTTAGCCGGGTCCATCTGGTAGCTGCGCCGGTCACCGAACTGCGGTGTCGATTCGGCCGCATCGCGAAACGGTCCATAATAGGCGCTGGCATACTTGACCGCGTAACTCATCACCGGGATATGCGAAAAACCGTTGGCATCGAGGATCTCGCGAATGGCCGCAACCCTCCCGTCCATCATGTCGCTCGGCGCGACCAGGTCTGCCCCGGCCCGGGCATGAGAAAGGGCTTCGGCGGCGAGCAGCTGCAGGGTGGCATCGTTATCGACATCACCATCCTTGATCACTCCGCAGTGGCCATGATCGGTATATTCGCACATGCAAACATCGGTAATCACTTGCAACTCGGGCACCTCCGCCTTGATGGCGCGGATGGTCTGCTGGATGATACCGGTCTCCGAGTAGGCGTCCTGGCCAAGGGGATCCTTGTGTTCGGGAATGCCGAACAGGATAACCGCAGGAATACCGAGTTCATGGACCTCTTTGGCTTCTGCAACGATATGCTCGATCGACTGCTGGTAAATTCCCGGCATGGAGGAGATCTCCTTCTTGATCCCTTTGCCAAAGGCCGAAAACATCGGGTAGATCAGGTCGTCGACGCGCAGATGGGTTTCCCGTACCATACGGCGAATGGTTGCGTTGCGGCGCATGCGGCGGGCGCGGTATTCGGAAAAGAACATATCAACCTCCTCGAAGCTCTGTTGAAGCGGTGTGGGCTTTTTTAAATTGTATTGGCAACGACTCCGCGCTAACCCTCATCCCTGGCAAAGTAGGCGTCGATGGCATCCAGCATGGCTGGAAGAGTCGAATCTTGGGGTTCAATGACAACCTGAAAGCCAAGCTTTCGGCAGGTCTCACTGGTCAACGGACCGATCGAAGCCACCGGGACACTGCGTGCTCTGGCCAGATTCTGTTTATCGAGCAGGGCCACAAGGTTGCGCACTGTTGACGAGGCAGTGAAGGTCAGCAGATCTAGGCCCGCATCGAGGGCCTCACGGAGTCTCTCCGCGGCCCCGGGTGGGGGAGCGCTGCCATAAGCAACCGGGGCGATCACTTCGGCCCCGGCAGCACTCAACTGGCTGACAATCAGGTCTCTGGCCAAAGCGGCTTTCGGGTAGAGTACCCGCTTGCCAGCCACCCGATCTTTAAGCAGCTCAACCACCCCCTCGGCGCGGTAGTCCTCGGGAACCAGGTCGGCCTTGAGCCCCTGGTCGTCGAGGGCTTCGGCCGTTTTCGGACCAACGGCAACCAGGCAAAGTGCGGCCAGATCGCAACATTCCCGGCCGGACTCGCGAAAACGCCCGAAAAAACTCCTGACGGCGTTGACTGAGGTGAGCACCAGAAAATCGAAACGGCCGAGGTTATTCAGGGCAGCATCAAGCTCACTGAAATCTTCTGGAGGAACGATGGCGATGGTCGGACAGGCCAACGGAACAGCCCCCTTCTCGGCGAGGGCCTTGAGCATCTCATCGGCCTGGTCGGCAGCACGCGTCACCAGAATCCGGCGACCGGACAGACTGCCGGCTCCAGGCTCACGGGGCAACCCGCAATCGTTCATCTCCCCTCCCGCTGACCGGATAAAAGCCTTTACAATCAGACATCTTCCCGGGTGACGTTGAAGGTTTCGTGCTGGTAGACCTCGTTGAGAATCTTGCCCGCCCCCAGGATCAGCAGGTCATCGGCCAGGGAGGTCCCAAGGAGCTCGGCGTCATCGACAGAACCGCTGACAGTCTTCTTGAGGCAGTGAACCCCTTCACAGTCGGCCACCAGTCCAGTGAGGTCCAGGGTCCGCTCCGTGACAACCCCGTGGCAGGCAATCGGCACTTGGCAGCCCCCCTCCAGACGCTTGAGGAAGGCACGCTCGGCGCGTACCGCCCACGAGGTTTCGGAGTGATTGAAGAAGTCGATGAGGGCGTTGGTCTCGGCATCGTCGATACGGCTCTCAATCCCCAGAGCCCCTTGACCGATGGCCGGGATCGAGACATCGACCGGCAGATATTCCCCGATCTGGCCGGTGAATCCGAGGCGGTGCATTCCGGCCGCAGCAAGAATCACCGCATCGAGATTGTCGTCGGTCAGTTTGCGCATTCGGGTTTCGACATTGCCGCGAATATCGACCATCTCCAGATCGGGACGAATGTGCAGAAGCTGTGCCTTGCGTCGCAGGGCGCTGGTGCCGACCCGAGCTTTCTGCGGCAGATCGCGCCAACTGGCAACACCGGGGCGCAGGACCACGATATCACGGACATCTTCCCGCTCGGTAATACAGCGCAGCGCCAACCCTTCGGGGAAAATGGTCGGGACGTCCTTCATGGAATGGACGGCGATATCGATCTCCCCCCTGAGCATTGCTTCCTCGATCTCCTTGACGAACAGTCCCTTGCCGCCAACCATGGCCAGCGGCACATCGAGAATCTTATCCCCCTGGGTCTTGATCTTGGTCAGGACGACTTCCATTCCTGGATAACGTTTTTCCAGCTCACTCTTGACCCAGTTGGCCTGCCAGAGGGCCAACTGACTGGCACGGGTCCCAATACGCAACAACCTTTTACTCATGGTTTCCACTCCTTCAATTCTGGACGTCTTCGCCGTCCAGGGGCTTGATATCCTGGTCCTCACCCACCGGCACCGGCAGATCGAACAGCGCCCGCACCGCATCGACATAGTCCCCGCCACCACTTCCATCCTGGCTGCGCTTGAGAATCGCAATCGGCTGATGGAGGAGCTTGTTGATCAGCGCATTGGTCATCGCCTCGACTCCCTTGCGCTGTTTGTCGGTCAGGTCCTTGAGGTTACTGAATGTCCGCTCCAACTCCTGGGTGCGGACCTCGTCAAAATGTTTGCGTAAGGCAACAATGGTCGGCTTGACATCGAGATTGGCCAACCAGAGATGGAACTGGCCGATCTCCTGCTCGACGATCCCTTCGGCCTTGGCGGCCTCCTTTTTGCGCTCCTTGAGGTTGGCCTGTACCACTTCCTGGAGATCATCGACATCGTAGAGATAGGCGTTCTCAAGGTCGTTGACCTTGGGGTCGATATCACGTGGTACGGCAATGTCGATCAGGAACATCGGCCTGTGCTTACGGCGCCTGAAGACGTCCTCAAGCTGCTTGCGGGTCAGGATGAAGTTCGGTGCGCCGGTCGAGGTGAGAACGATGTCGACTTCAACTAAATGATCGGTGAAGCTTTCGAAGGGGACGGCCCGGCCATTGAACTCCATGGCAAGCTTTTCGGCCCGCTCGAAAGTCCGGTTGGTCACCAGGGTCTTGGTCACGCCGTTGGCGATGAAATGCTTGGCGGCCAGTTCGCACATTTCACCAGCACCGATGATCATGACCCCCT
>PKTY01000410.1 GCA_002869725.1 Desulfuromonas sp.
GGTGAGATGCCGCCTTCGATCTGGGGTCTGATGAACATCGACGGCATGCGTGCCATCATTCACGCCATGGAGCAGAACAAGAGCTTCGATACCAAGAAGGCTGCTGACTATCTGCATAACATGGCAGAGCCTTTGGACGGCATCACCGGTCCGATTGCTTTTGCCAAGGACGGCAATCGCAAGGGCGGCGCCTATGTCGTCAAGAAAGTTCAGGCGAATGGCGAGTACTCCCACGAGTACGTCCAGTAATACGGCCTGAGTTGTTTGAGGGGGGGAAGCTCCCGGCTTCCCCCCTTTTTTACCCGGAACAGATTTTAATTCACCCTCCTGGGCAAGCTGTCTGCCTGCTTTTGCGGGTGAAGCCTGCCCCTCAGGCGCGAGCATAGGACAGCGTCGTCCTCCTCTGGCTTCTGAACGGCAGTCGGTTCACCAACCCGGAGAAGGTTTCATGGATATTTTCCTGCAACAGCTGGCCAACGGCCTGACCATCGGCAGCATGTTTGCCCTGGTGGCGCTCGGCTACACCATGGTCTACGGCGTCATGAAGCTGATCAACTTCGCGCATGGCGATATGGTTGCCGCATCGGCATTTGTCGGTCTGACCATCTACACCCAGGTGATGGGGCAGGCCACTTCACTGGTTGCGGTCGTCGTCATCTTCCTGTTGACGGCCGGCGTCATGGCCTGCGTCGGTATTCTCCTCGAGCGGGTGGCGTACCGCCCCTTGCGAGAGGCTCCGCGCTTGTCGGCGGTTGTCTCAGCGCTGGGTGCCAGCCTGGTTATCCAGAATGGCATCATGCTGATCTGGGGTCCGCGCATGAAAATCTTCCCCGAACTGGTGCCGCAGGTCTATTGGGATTTCGGCGGCGTGGTCATCAGCCTGATCCAGGTACTGATTTTGGGACTTTCCCTGATCCTGATGGTCGGGCTCTACCTGTTTGTCGAGAAGACCCGGATGGGAGCCGCGATCCGCGCCAGCTCCATCGATCAGGATGCGGCCAAGCTGATGGGCATCAACGTCAACAGTGTCATTGCCCTGATCTTTATCATCGGCTCTTCCCTCGGGGCGATCGGCGGCCTGTTTATCGGTCTTTATTACCGCGGTATCACCTTCAACATGGGCTGGCAGTACGGCCTGTACGCGTTTATCGCGGCGATCCTCGGCGGTATCGGCAACATTCCCGGTGCCATGCTGGGCGGCATGCTGCTCGGCCTGTTCAACGCGTTTATCGCCGGCTACGTGTCGAGTACCTGGGCGGATGCTTTTACCTTTATCCTTCTGATCGTGATCCTGATCATCCGGCCCACCGGACTGCTCGGTGAGCGGGTTGCGGAGAAAGTCTGATGAAGAATTTTGAACGGTACGCTTTTCCGATTTTCTTCGTCGTGATGGCAATTCTGCCGACGCTGCTCGATCCACGCTGGCAGGCAGTGGCGATCACTTTCCTGATCTTTTCGGTGGTGGCCCTGTCGCAGGATATCATCCTCGGCAAGGCCGGCATGTTCAACATGGGGCAGGCGCTCTTCTTCGGCATGGGTGCTTACATCACGGCGATTCTCAACTCCCATTACGGCTGGCCGATTCTGGCGACCATCCCGCTGGCCGTGTTGCTGCCGGCCCTGTTCGGCATAGTGCTGGCCGCACCGATCGTCCATCTGCGCGGCGACTACCTGCTGGTGGTGACCATCGGCTTCAATATTGTCTTCGTGCAGGTGCTGCAGAATAACCTCGGCGGTGTGACCGGAGGTCCAAACGGCATCTTCGGCCTCGATCCCTTAAGCTTCTTCGGGACTCAATTGACCAGCCAGTTGGCCGTCTACTACTTTGCGTTCATCGTCCTGCTGTTCACCCTCTGGGTGATGAGCAACCTCCAAAAGAGCAAGGCAGGGCGTGCGCTCCACTACCTGCGGGAAGATCATCTGGCGGCGGAGAGTATCGGCATCAACACCCGGGTCTACAAGATCTTCGCGTTCGGCCTCGGCGCCGGCATCGCCGGTCTGGCCGGGACCGTGTTCGCCACCCAGTATGCGGCTGTGAGTCCCGAGGCGTTCGAGTTTATCGTGTCGGTCCTTTTCTTCAGTATCGTACTGGTCGGCGGGTCCTCGATCCCTGGCGTGTTGCTCGGGGTCTTCGTGATGTTCGTTCTGCCGGAGATCTTCCGCGAGTTTGCCACCTGGCGCTACTTCGTCTTCGGCTTTGCCATGATCCTGGCCATGATCCTGCGGCCGCGCGGCATCTGGCCGGCCACCTTTGGCAAAATCCCCAAATTCTTGATCAAGGAAACCCGTCATGGCGCATAATGAACTGATCCTGAACAATGTGACCAAACGGTTCGGCGGTCTGACGGCGGTCGACGATCTCAGCTTCACGGTCGCCGATGGCCAGATTTACGGCGTCATCGGGCCGAACGGGGCCGGCAAGACCACCGTGTTCAACTGCATCACCGGTATCTACAAGTCGGAAGAGGGCTCGGTCAAGTGGCGCGGCGAAGAGATCCGGGGGATGACCCCCTACCAGATTGTCGATCGCGGCATTGTCCGGACCTTCCAGACGATCCGCCTGTTCGGTCAGATGAGTGTGGCCGAGAACATCATGAGCGGCCGGCACATCAAGAGCTCCCAAAGCTGGTGGCACGGCATCGTGCCGACGATCGGCTCGCGGCGTGACGAAAAGGAAAACTGGCTGAAGGTGCAGGAACAGCTGGAATTCTTCGATCTGAGCGAGTTCGCTGCCACCCCGACCGACAGCCTGCCCTACGGTCTCCAGCGCCGAGTGGAGATGGCAAGGGCCATGGCGGTGGAGCCGACCCTGCTGATTCTCGACGAACCGGCCGCCGGTCTGAACGACAAGGAAACTCTCGGACTGATAGAAACCATTTACA
>PKTY01000396.1 GCA_002869725.1 Desulfuromonas sp.
CAATGAAGTTGGAGACCACCCGCCCGTCGTTGATGTGCATGCGCGGCCCGTAGGTATTGAAGATGCGAGCGACCTTGATCGCCACTCCGTGCTGACGACGGTAGTCGAAAAACAGGGTTTCGGCGCAGCGCTTCCCCTCGTCGTAACAGGAGCGCAGGCCGATGGGGTTAACATGTCCCCAGTACTCCTCGGTCTGCGGATGCAGCTGCGGGTCGCCGTAGACCTCGCTGGTCGAAGCCTGGAAGATTTTTGCCTTGGTGCGCTTGGCCAGGCCAAGCATGTTGATCGAGCCATGCACGCTGACCTTGGTAGTCGCCACCGGATCGTACTGGTAATGAATCGGGGCCGCCGGACAGGCAAGATTGTAGATTTCATCGACCTCGACATAGAGCGGAAAAGTAATGTCGTGGCGCAGCAGTTCAAAATTGGGATTGTCGAGCAGATGGGCGATATTGGCCCGCCGTCCGGTATAGAAGTTATCGACGCAGAGCACATCGTGACCATCGTTGAGCAGTCGCTCGCAGAGGTGCGAGCCGAGGAAACCGGCTCCACCGGTCACCAGCACACGTTTGATAGAATCGTAATGACGCATCAGTTACTCCCGCGGGAAGTGTCACCCTCCCCTCAATCCCCTCCCATCAAGGGCGGGGAAGCAAAAAACAAATTGTGCTAAATGTTAGACAAACGAGTCTTCCTTCAACCCTGTTCGTGAACTGAATCAGCACGACTCACTAGCTTTTTTTCCCACTCCCAGGCGGTCCTGACAATTTCTGTCAGACTGTCATACTGCGGCTGCCATCCAAGCGCGCTGCGTATCCGCTGGCTGTCAGCCACCAGTTCGGCCGGATCTCCAGCACGGCGCGGTGCCATTTCAACCGGAAAATCGATTCCTGTCACCTGCTTGGCAACCTCCACCACCTCACGCACCGAGAAACCATGGCCGTAACCGCAGTTGAAGACCTCAGCCCCCCTCCCCAGCAACAGACCGGCAACTGCTGCCAGATGCGCCGCAGCCAGGTCGGCGACATGGATGTAGTCGCGGATGCAGGTACCATCGGCCGTCGGGTAGTCACTGCCGAAAATCTCCAGTTTCGGAAACTGTCCGAGAGCCGTCTTCAGGGCACGGGTGATCAGGTGGGTCGGGTTGGCATAGTCCTGACCAATACGAACCATGGGGTCGGCACCGGCAACGTTAAAGTAACGCAGGGCCGTGTAGCGAAACGCCGAATCGGCTGAGGCGAGGTCTGCCAAAAGCCGCTCGGTCATCATCTTTGAGGCCCCATAGGGATTGATCGGCGCCAGCTGTGCCGATTCATCAACAGGAATCCGCTCGGGATTGCCGTAGACCGCCGCTGTCGACGAGAACAGCATCAGCCCGACGCCGCACTCCCCCATGGCCTCCAGCAGATTGAGGGCGTTGGCCGTGTTGTTACGGTAATACTTGAGGGGGTTGGCGACGCTCTCCCCAACTTCAATGGCGGCGGCAAAATGAATCACCGCATCCGGTCGAAACCCTTTGATCGCTGCCAACAGCTGTTCCCGCTCTGCCAGATCTCCCCGGCAGAAGTCGCCATGCAACACAGCGTGTCGGTGCCCGGTCGAGAGGTTGTCGAAGGTCATCACCTCACAGCCGGTCTCACCCAGCGCCAGCACCACATGGCTGCCGATATAGCCAGCGCCACCGGTGACAAAGATCCGTTTGCCCCACAGAATATCTTTAAGGTTCTGCTCAGTCATGATCTATCGTTATGAGTGTTCATTGTCGGCCTGAACACCCTCTCCCCTCTGTGGGAGAGGGTTGGGGTTGAGGGGAATAGCACCTACAGATAGGTCGCCACTCCGACCATCGCCACCCACAGCAGCCCGACCAGAAACATCACCGGATCCTTGATCAGGGTATCGGTCGGATCACCGCTGCCACCGCGCTTGACAACCAGCATGTAGCGAAACAGGCCGAAACAGCAGAGCGGCACGGTAAAGAACAGCTTGTGTTTGGTGATCACATACATGGTGCAGGTCACCAGAACGGCGGCCCCGGACAGGTACATAAACCCATCCAGGGAACCGGCCGGATAGGAATCGAGAGAACGGCGATGATCTCCGCTGGCATCTCCAAGCAGGCGCATCTCGCCGAGTCGCTTGCCAGCGCTGAGAAAAATCGCCAGCAGCATGACGCTCAAAAAAAGCCAGTCTGAAACCGTAACCCCGAATGCCGCACCACCGGCAAACAGACGAAAGACAAAACCGAAGGCGATACAGAAAATGTCGAAAACCGGTTGATCCTTGAGGACCGTCGAGTAAGCGAAAGAGAGTCCGAGATAGGCCATCAGCCAGCCCCAGAAAGCAACCGGCAGACGAAAACTGAGTGCAATCGAAACAATCAACAGCAGACTGCCGAGCACCACGGCAAAACCGACCGGCAGGGCGCCTCCGGCAAGGGGGCGGTTCTGTTTGCGAGGATGGAGGCGGTCCTGCTCTCGATCACGAATGTCATTGAAAATATATGTGGCACTCGACGCCATGCAGAACACGGCAAAAGGGAGCAGCCCCTTATAAAATGCCCCAGGCAGGAACAGAACCCCACCGAGAAACGGTGGGAAGAACAGCATCAGGTTCTTCAACCACTGATGAGGGCGCAACAGTCGAATGATAGCCAGTAGTTTCATGGCGGTTACTATAGGCGATCTCGAGTTCGAGCGGAAGGAGAAAGCTCCAGGGACACATACGGTGTGTGTCCCCGGTCGCCCTCCGTTGATGGGAGAGGACTGAGAGGGAGGGTGATCTGACCCAAACCGGCGGGCCGCGTCACGCCAGACGCCATACTCTTTTGCTTGCCCAAAAGAGTATGCAGAAAAGGGCGTATCTCCTGCGGAGG
>PKTY01000399.1 GCA_002869725.1 Desulfuromonas sp.
AAACCTCTCCCGGGCCAAGAACCAGCAAGGTCTTTTCATCGGCCTCGGCAAACATCCGCGAGACGCGTATCGTCCCGGTTTTAACCACAAACAGGGATTCTCCAGGCATGTTTTCGATAAAAACCGTGGTCCCCTCGTCCATTTCACGCATCTCACAGAGTGCGCTCAGCTTCTCGAGATCTTCTCCGGTCAAGCCGGCAAAGACCTCGCTCCCTCCTATATCGGCAAAGACAGAGCTGCTTATCATGGTATCGCAGTCCCTCCCTGGTTGGAGATCGAGGCATAGCCGGAGCCAAGCCCCGGAGCTGCTGTCCAATCGACCCGGGTCAGGCTGTCCGCGGTATCGGGCAAGGGAATCTTTCCGACTTTTTCCATGAGCATCTGGTCAATGGCCAGGGCGTCGATCACCAGCGGCTCATCAAACTTGGAAATGGCCTGCATATGCCCCTGCTTGAACTTGAGCAGCGAGCGATTATTGATCGGGGTATCGTCCTGTACCCTCGAGGTGACATTGGCACGCACCGGCCGTGGGATATTCACATCGACGACATTTTCGTATGAGGCAATTTCAACCCGCCACTCGTCTTGAGACGAGGACCCTTCGGACTGCAGATCACCATAGCCGGTCAGGTAAATTTCAGGGAGGCCGCCCAGTTGGTTCAGAAAATCAAGAACCGTCTTTGCCCGCTGCAGGGAGAGTTTGAAGCTGTAGACCTGACGACCTTCACTGCTGGCAAAACCCTCGACCCGAACAAAACGCCCCCGGGAAATCTCCTGTTTGAGGAGGTCAAGCATCATAACCAACTGGGTCCGTTCCTCGACCGACAGTTGGTATGAGTTGTTGTTGAAGAAGATCGTCGACACAACGCGCCTACTATTGATAAACCGCTCCACCAAAGGGTCAGCCCCCCAGGCGACTGAGGACGCACTCAGTGCGACCATCGATGTTAACAATAGCAGAATTCCGAACCGTCGCATGCCCTACCTCGCAATCTTTCTAGTTGGAACCACCGGTTTCGATATTCTCTGTCTGACTGAACGAACCACTCGGGCTGATATCAACAGCACCGGTCTTCTCACTGATGGCCTGTTCGATCGACAGGGCATCCACCGGAACCGGCTGCTTTAGCCGCGAAACCGAAGGGGCTTCCTCCCTCGATTCTGCAGCCGTTTCCGGCCCTTTCGGTTCTTTCGATTCCTTTGCCGCCTGCTTGGCCGGCCGACGCCATGAACGGATAGAACGCGCCTTGCTCAGACTGTCTTTATCCCGGTCGGGGATCAGTACTAACAATTCAACACGGCGATTCTGAGCCCGACCCTCCGCGGTATCATTGGTGGCGATCGGCTGGTTTTCACCAAAAGCCTTTACAAACAGCCGCGCCGGATCGATACCGTTTTTGATAACCAGATGGGTTGCTGCCGTCACAGCGCGACGGAAAGAGAGATTCATGTTGTAATTTTCGGGACCGATATCGTCGGTATGACCTTCCACGCTGATGACGAAGTAGCGATCATCCTGACGCAGTTCTTCGGCCACCTGGTTGAAAGCATCCTCTCCCTCGGGAGACAGGTCCCATTGATTGGGGGCAAAGGCAAATTGCGGGAAACGGAACTTCCTGATCACCTTGGCCGCGAAGGTTTCGTGCAGAAGAGGCTCTTCGTCAACAGTTTCCCCAGCTTGAGAAAAAGGAGTAATGGCCCCAGTCGGGCTGCCGAGACTGGCAATCTTCGGAGTCTCCATGCGGTCGCTCGGATCGATCAGTTGCAGTTCGGCAGCTGTAACCGGCACCTCAAGATGACTGACGGGCGAATCAGCAACCGCTGCCTTGGCAATCAGAGGGGTGAGAATCCTGATCTTAACCGGCTTAGGCGGTGCCTCGGGTTCCTTTTCAAGCTCTTCTTCAGGATCGATGAGTCGGGGAACCGGTCGGTTGTACGTTCCAACCCCCTGACATGTTGTCAGACCGAAGATGACACGCCAATCCGGACTGCTCTCGGACAAGCCGACTCCAGCGTTCAAACTCATGGTCAGGTGGGGCGTCATGAAAAACTGAAAACCGGCCGATGCCTCGCTCAAGCCATCGACTCCAGCAATCTTTTCCGTTTCAAAACTGTACTCCGCCATGACCCGCAAGCGCCCGGTTATAAAATATTCGATTCCGCCCCCAAGCAGAAACTGGTCGTCATAAACAAAGCTCGCCGAAGAGTCGTTTTTGGCGTAGCCGCCATTAAGGTGAAAACCGAAATTATTCAGCTTGAGACTGGCCATGATGCGGCTGACGTAATCGGTAAGACCGTCAGCCTCCGGGTCGTCCGATATGGTCCGCCTGGCCAGAATGTCCCACCCCAAATGGAAAGGATCGGAACGATCACCATAGACCCTGAACTTAAACCCCGCAGACGCCATTCCCCGCCCGCTGAGGCCCTCGTCACCATTGAACAGCAGGTTCGGGTAGCTGCCAAAGGTCTCCATAAAAGTTCCAAGCCCCATGGTGATGACAGCGGGGACAATGACCGCATCGGACGTCGATCCGTCCGGTGCCACGGCACTACCGGCACAATTCGCCCATAGACCGATACAGATATTCCCTTCGTTGAGGGTATTGGCGCTCGGTTGGCTAATCAGTCCAGTATCGCCAAATTGAGTCGGAATCGCCTTGGAAGCAATAGGAAACGCCAGCACCCCGAGGAGAACAACGAGGGCCAGTATCACAAGTTTTGGGCAAGATCGGGTCATTTATGTCAACAGACGAAAGCGCTGTAAAAAATTTGCTGTTTATAGCACCGCAAACAGCCATAAATCAACCCGCCAACGGCACAAATCTCGACCGACAGCGGTACCTTACGCTAAAGCTCCATCAATAATCGTGCCATA
>PKTY01000192.1 GCA_002869725.1 Desulfuromonas sp.
AAAGAGCGACCCTAATCAGGGCCGCTCTTTTATTATTAATCCTACTATTTCTAATCTGGTGCTTCAATTCCCTCGGATTTGCTGATTCCTATAATCCCTGCAATTTAAGAATAGCGAAAGCCTCTCACCAATCGTTATAAATAGGAAGATATAATATTACGTGTCAAGCATAGACCACCGCGTCAAAAAATGATGGGAAAACTCAAATTATCGCCTTTATTGTGCTCTAATAATTATTTCAAGTGATTATTTTTACGCAATAAGATATCAACGAGTTTTCTACCGGCATAAGTGCCCTTAGTTTCGGAATCTTGCTTAATTAACGAAGAACAGGCTGGATAATGTGATGTGATTTGCGTTGTACCAATTTTCTGTAAAACAACCCGAACATCGAATATCTCTTTATCATTAATGTTGGCGTCGGAATAAATTGCATATTTCCTGTATATTGTCTTCATTTGATTCGCCTGCTTTCCTAGCATAAGTATACTCCCTCCGACATAAAAAACCTAAGCATTTGAAAAACAATAAAAATTGCAGAGGAAATCGGCCAGAACTTTATGTTATGTATTCACTGGTAGGCCACGGCCAGAGTTGGCTCAGTAAAAGTCCGCATCTTATGCAGTCGAAGACAGAACACCACGACTTAGACATGGATCAATGAGCCTTATTATCGGCAGTTGATGTGACAACTGGTGACGGTCGGCAAATCATATCCAAGGAGTTGGTATGACATCTGGTTGCAATTGCAAGTAGTTTGCAGTGCAACCAACCCCCGGGTTAACTCGGGGGTATCTATAATCATTTTCTGAACATCTTGGTAATCACCAGTATCAGTACGATCCCCACCACAATGCCGATAACTGCCCACATTACAATACCGTTTTCCATCCTCAAGCTCCTTTCGTTTTAAGAAATCACTTCAAGGGGGCGTTGATCATTGTCGATTTCATCACAGTTGCCCGGCTCGAAAGCGGCTGGCCGCTTTCCCATGAAATACCTTGCAAGCTAGAAGGTCTGCCCCTTGCTCCAGAATAAAATCATCTGTGGTGTCGTCTGACGAGCCTCATGAATGAGGTGTTGTGTGCAGACCAGTGTCCACCCATCAGCGGCCATTTGGTTCATATGCTGTTCCAAGTCAAGTTCCCACAGGTCGTTGACCGGATAATGCTTGGTCGTGAACGTATATTGTTTCGCCATGACAATGCTCCTTTTGCGGCCATAACCACTAGAACAGGCAGCCTTCTCCTTGACAATATTGTTTCTTCCCGTGTTCTGTATTGCCTCTGCCGTGGAAACTTTTAGGTCACTGACTGTGGATTCGAGCTATATCTCGTCCATCCGGTCAATAAAGCAATGCCTGCCACCGCAGAAAAAACCGATGCCGCCAGAATCCCTAATTTAGCTGAATTGATTAAATCCTCACCGAAGGCCAGGTTGGCTATAAACAACGCCATGGTAAAACCAATACCGGCCAGAAAGCCCCCGGCAATCAGCAACACCCAGCTAAGGTCCGGGGGACGCAGCGCTATTCCCGAGCGCACTGCCAACCAACTGAAACCCAGAACACCTATCGGTTTCCCAAGGGCGAATCCTACAAATATAGCGATAGTGACCGCGTCCCCAAGACCCGCCAGGGAGATCGGTACCCCGGCGTTGGCAAAGGCAAACAGAGGCATGATCACGAATGCCACCCACGGGTGCAGCATGATCTCCAAGCGCTCAACCGGGGACAGCGTTTCCCGCGCTGCGGCTTCCGCCATTTGCAATGCCTTACGATCCTCGGTGTCGCCACTCCAATGATCTCCGGGCGGATAGGCAACGACACGATCCAGGATGGCATGCAATCGCTCATCGCTCACCCACCTGCCGGTCGGCGTCATCAAGCCGAGGATAACGCCTGTGACCGTAGCATGGATTCCTGAGGCATCCACCACGATCCAGATCAGGCTCCCGGCGATAAAGTAGAGCGCTATGTTTCGTACGCCAAATCTGGCCATCAATCGAATGCACAAAAAACCTGCTCCGGAGAGGGCAATCGCCTGCCAATTGAGATTGCTCCCATAACCGATGGCGACAACCAGAATGGCTCCTATATCGTCAGCAATGGCCAACGACAGCATAAAGACGCGCAGACTCTGAGGGATACGTGACCCCAGCAGTGCGAGGCACCCAATGACAAATGCCGTGTCGGTTGCCATCACCGTGCCCCATCCATGCTGGCCGGGTTGGCCTACCTGAAGGAGCAGGTATAATACGGCGGGTACAAGCATTCCCCCTATAGCCGCAGCCATAGGCAGTGCGGCATTTCGCGGATTACGCAATTCACCCAGGACCAGCTCTCGCTTCAGTTCCAAAGCGACGAGAAAGAAAAACAAGGTCATCAAGGCATCGTTGATCCATCCATGCAGCGAACGGGTGTAATCCAGAGAACCGATGTGAAGACCCACCGGGTTTTCCCAAAACTCCAGGAACGGCTTGGACCAGGGTGAGTTGGATAAAAACAACGCCGCAATGGTGAAGAAAAGAAGGATTGTGCCGGCAACGGTCTCAATGCGCAAGAATCGCGCTATCGGATCGGTAAGCCAATCAACACGTTCCTGGGGCAGATGATGAATCACCCCCTTGTCCTGCCACTCATTATTCATTTTCTTTTCAGCCTTGATCCCGACAAACAAAACTCAGCAGGAAACAGCTGTGCGTTATTAATTCACGATCGGCAGGGTGAAATTGAAAGTGCTGCCCTGCCCCAATTTGCTCTCAATCCAGATTCTTCCACCATGCTCTTCAACGATCAGGCGGGTGATGTATAGTCCCAAACCGACACCTTCAGGAGAATGGAGACCTTTGGTTTGC
>PKTY01000177.1 GCA_002869725.1 Desulfuromonas sp.
ACACCCCTGGGACCCATGCACGAACGGCAGGGAGCCTTCAAACCCGGTTGCCACCATCTGCGCACCGAGCGGCTGGCAGGCGTGGGCCGGGTTCACCACCAGAGCGGTGCGTTCAAAGTTTTTCTCTTTATATTCTTCGGTATTGATCCATTCCTTGACCCGCTCAACCTCTTTTGCCGGGGTCTCGGTCACAAATTTTACTGCAGCTTCTGCACTCATGTTGTTCTCCTCACATCATTTATTGGCTTTTCACGCCCGTCCGCTGCGCTCTCTCAAGGCCGCAGAGTTCGCAAAGTCAAACCAAGGGCTTAGGGCTTAATCCCATAAAAGTTTTTTGTTTTTAAACTTGGCGGACTCCGCGTGAGAGAGCCTTGACTTAAAGCGGACTCTTCACCAGTCCCCAGGTCGGGCTATTGATTGCCATATCGATATCACGGGCAAAAATCTTGAAGCCTTCATAGCCGTGATAGGGGCCCGAGTAATCCCAGCTGTGCATCTGACGGAAGGGGATACCGGCCTTCTGGAAGACGTATTTTTCTTTGATACCGCTACCGACCAGATCCGGCTTGAACTCTTCAACAAACTTCTCCAACTCGAACTCGGAGACATCATCATAGATCAAAGTGCCTTTGGCCATTTCCGGAGCGGTCCGGTCGTAGTCATCCTGGTGAGCAAACTCATAGCCAGTTCCGGTAATCTGTACGCCGAGGTCTTCGTAGGCGCCGACAGTATGTCGCGGCCGCAGACCGCCGACGAACAGCATGGCGGTTTTACCTTCGAGACGTGGCTTGTATTCATCGACCACGGACTGCATCATCGGCTTGTACTTCTTGATGACCTTCTCAACGTTCTTCTTGATCTTGTCGTCGAAACGTTCGGCAATCGCCCGCAGGCTTTCTTCGATTTTGGTCGGACCGAAGAAGTTGTACTCCAACCAGGGGATGTCCCATTTTTCTTCCATGACCTTGCACATATAGTTCATGGAGCGGTAGCAGTGGATCAGGTTCAGCTTGACCGTATGGGTCGCGGCAATCTTTTCCACTTCGCCGTCACCCGTCCAGATCGACTTGACGTTCAGGCCGATCTCTTCAAGAATCGGCTTGGCCGCCCAGACATCACCGCCGATGTTGTAATCCCCGATCAGGGCAACATCATAGGGACCGGCTTCTTCCTTGAACTTGAATTTACCGATGATATGGTCGCGGATTGAGTCGTTGGAAATGTGATGCCCAAGTGACTGAGACACCCCACGGAAACCTTCGCAGTTACAGGGGACAACCAGCTTGTCGAGCTCGGTTTCCATCTTTTTGGCAACCGCGTTGATATCATCGCCAATCAACCCGACCGGGCATTCGGAGAGCACCGACAGTCCCTTGTTGAGTGGGAACAGCTCATCTGCCTCGCGGATCAGTTTCTCCAGCTTGAGGTCGCCGCCGTAGACAATGTCACGCTCCTGGAAATCAGACGTGAAGTCCATCGGGAAAGAGGTCACGCCCGGGACGCCCTGCATCAGATTGCGCCGGGTGCCCCAGCTGTAAACCCCGCAACCGATCGGACCATGTGAAACATGAATCATGTCTCGAATCGGGCCCCAGACCACCCCTTTGGCTCCGGCGTAGGCACAACCACGCTGGCTCATCACACCAGGAACGACTTTCTTGTTTGACTTAACCGCACAACTGGACACACTCGGCTCATTGGCGCCCAAGTGAGGCGCACGCTTTTTTTGTGCCTTTTCCGGCATTTCTGCCAGGGTTTCGGCAATCAGCTTTTCGGTTTTTTCTGTGGTAACGCCCTTGATAGGCTTTCTTTCAGACATAAAATTTCTCCCGAAATTTTAGGGACGCGAGTAGCAGAACGCGAAGGGTTTCTCGTTCCACGTGTCACGCCCCTCGTTCCTGGTTTTAAGCAGTTTCCGCCACACCGACAATTGACTCGTCCTCGGCTTCCATGATGCCAAATTCCATCAGTAAGTCTTCCAGGTCTTCCATTTCCAACGGAGTGGGCACAACAAACATTTTGTTCTCGGAAATCTTGCGGGCCAATTCACGATACTCTTCGGCTTGCTTGTGCTCGGGGGAGTACTCTATGACGGTCATGCGACGCAACTCGGCGCGCTGCACCTGGTTGTCACGCGGAACGAAATGGATCATCTGGGTACCGAGACGCTCGGCCAGAGCCGTGATCAGATCCGCCTCGCAGTCGGTATTCCGACTGTTGCAAATCAGGCCGGCGAGACGCACACTGCCCGAGGACGCGTATTTGACGATCCCTTTGCAGATATTGTTGGCGGCGTACATTGCCATCATCTCACCGGAGACGACGATGTAAATCTCCTGAGCTTTATTCTCGCGGATCGGCATGGCAAAGCCGCCGCAGACGACATCGCCGAGGACATCGTAAAAAACGAAATCGAGGTCAGGTGTATAAGCGCCTTCCTCTTCGAGAAAGTTGATCGCAGTGATAACACCACGCCCGGCACAGCCGACGCCCGGCTCAGGACCACCCGACTCAACACACATGACTTCGCCGTAGCCCTGCTTCAACACATCTTCGAGCTCCAGGTCTTCAACGGTACCCAGCTCGCGAACCTTGTCCATAACCGTTTCCTGAGCTTTTGCATGCAGGATCAAACGGGTCGAGTCGGCTTTTGGGTCACAGCCAATAATAAGAACTTTTTTGCCGAGAGAGGCGAGACCGGCCACGGTGTTCTGGGTGGTGGTGGATTTGCCGATGCCGCCTTTGCCGTAAATTGCGATTTGACGAAGTTTCTTTTCAGCCATTGTCTTGCTTCCTTTCATTCTCCTGAGAATGTTTAGTCTGCA
>PKTY01000050.1 GCA_002869725.1 Desulfuromonas sp.
GTCCGACGCCGCACGATAAAGCGGTCGGTACGCTTGTTGGAACGGGTTTTATAGCCTTTGGTCGGTACGCCCCAGGGGGTCACCGGATGACGACCACCGGAGCTTTTCCCTTCGCCACCACCATGCGGATGGTCGACCGGGTTCATGGCGACACCACGTGATTGCGGGCGCTTGCCGAGCCAGCGATTACGTCCAGCCTTACCAATCTTGACGTTCTCGTGATCAGAATTGCCAACCTGACCGACCGTCGCACAGCAGTCCTGCAAAACCAGGCGAACCTCGCCAGAAGGAAGTTTAAGTTGAGCATACTTGCCTTCTTTAGCCGCGATCATCGCATAAGTACCAGCGCTGCGTGCCAGCTGTCCACCCTTGCCGACTTTCAACTCAACATTATGCACCCAGGTGCCGAGGGGGATCGAGCGAATCGACAAGGCGTTGCCCGGCTTGATGTCTGCTGACTCGCTAGCCAGCACAGTGTCACCGACATTGATACCGACCGGCGCTAAAATATAACGTTTCTCACCGTCGACATAATTCAGCAGGGCAATGCGCGCCGAGCGGTTCGGGTCGTACTCGATGCTCGCCACCTTAGCCGGCACATCACGCTTGTCCCGTCGGAAGTCTATAATACGATACTTGCGCTTGTGACCACCGCCGGTGTGACGCTTGGTGATGCGTCCGTAATTGTTGCGGCCGCCGCTCTTTTTCAAGGGAGCGAGCAGCGACTTCTCTGGAGTGCTTGTCGTAATCTCCTCGAAGGTCGAGGAGGTCATATGACGTCGGCCCGCAGAGGTCGGCCTAAACTTTTTGATCCCCATTATCGTTACTCCGTCAGATGGATGTCTGAGTCAGTTACACACCGAAGAAATCGATGTCGCCTTCAGCCAAGGAGATATAGGCCTTTTTGATGTTTGAGCGGCGCCCGAAATTCCGACCGAATCGCTTCGGTTTACCAGCGACGACCATGGTCCGCACATCCTTGACCTTGACATTAAAAGCCTGCTCGATCGCCCTCTTGATCTCGATCTTATTGGCACGCATAGTAACTTCAAAGGCCACTGTGTTCCCATCATCCTTGAGCAGGGTCGACTTCTCAGTAATCAGCGGCTTCTTGATAATCTGGTGTATCGGCTTCATTTTGCCAGCACTCCTTCAATCTGCTCGACAGCGGCTTCCGTCAAGATCAGGTTCGGGTACTTCAAGATGTCGTAGACGTTGACTCCGTCTGCCCGCAACACTTTAACGAAGGGAAGGTTACGCGCCGAAAGTTCAAGATTGCGGTTTTCACCGTCAACCACAACCAACGCCCGCTGCAGATCAAAGCGGCCAAGAACATCGGCAAAGCTTTTTGTACTGATCTGATCGAGATCGATGGCGTTCAAAACTGTCAGACGCTCACCCTTGTAGCGAGCCGACAACGCACTTCTCAATGCCGCCTGCTTGACTTTACGATTCAGCTTAAAGCTGTAATCACGCGGAGACGGCCCGAAGGCCACACCACCGCCGACAAAGTGAGGCGCGGTCACCGTCCCCTGACGGGCGTTACCGGTCCCCTTCTGACGATAAGGCTTCTTGCCACCGCCACGCACTTCACCGCGGCTCTTGGTCTTGGCAGTCCCCTGCCGACGGGCCGCTAGCTGATAACGGACCATATCGTGTATCAGGTATTCTTTGACATCTGTGCTGAACACACTGTCAGCAAGCTCACGCTCGGCGACCTGATTGCGACCTATGTCAAAAACAGCAATTGTTGCCATGACGATTCTCCAGAACCTAAATCGTTAAAATCTATTTCGCAGCCTTGGTTCCCTTGCGGATTACCACCAGGCTCTGATTGGCACCGGGGATTGCCCCTTTGATCAGAATCAGATTCTTGTCGGAGCGCACTTCGACGACTTCCAGATTCTGCAAGGTCACCCGCTTACTCCCCATTTGGCCAGCCATCTTCTTGCCCTTAAAAACACGGGAAGGCCAAGCACTGCAACCGATCGCACCGGGAGCACGGTGAAACTTCGAGCCGTGGGATGAACGCCCGCCGGAGAAACCCCAACGCTTGATCACACCCTGAAAACCCTTACCTTTACTGGTACCGATCACATCGATGATATCGCCAGCCTTGAACACATCGCTGCATTCGATTCGATCACCGACCTGGTGCTCATCGATATTCTCAGCGTCAATCTCACGCAGGTGATCGAAAGCGCCCTGATCGGCAGCCTTGAAATGCCCCATCATTGGCTGGTTAGTCCGGTGCGATTTTCTGGAACCAAAACCAAGTTGCAACGCATTGTAGCCATCGGACCCTTCGGTCTTTTTCTGCACCACTGTACAGGGCCCTGCTTCAACCACTGTCACCGAAACACGGCGTCCATCGGCTGCAAACACCTGGGTCATGCCGATTTTCTTACCTAATATCCCCTGTATCATCGCCTTATCCTCGAACGTGTCAATTACAACTTGATCTCAACATCCACGCCAGCGGAGAGGTCGAGCTTCATCAAAGCATCGACAGTCTGCTGGGTCGGCTCAAGAATGTCGAGCAGACGCTTGTGAGTACGCATCTCAAACTGCTCGCGGCTCTTCTTGTCGACATGCGGGCCACGCAGCACGCAATACTTGTTGATGATCGTCGGCAACGGGATTGGTCCAGCCACCCGAGCACCTGTTCGCTTGGCCGTATCAACGATTTCGTTGACCGACTGGTCAAGAAGCTTGTGATCATACGCCTTGAGGCGGATGCGGATCTTCTGGTTCTGCATGGACTCGACCCCTTGGTAGTTTATTCGACAATACTGCTGACCACGCCGGCGCCGA
>PKTY01000118.1 GCA_002869725.1 Desulfuromonas sp.
ACCGGACCCGCCTTCTCTGGTTTCAGCCTCTGACAGGACGGCCTAACAAACAAAGGTCAAGGGACGACTGGGTGCCAACTCGAATGGAGTCAAAGCGCCTCGACAACATAGTAGCTTTTCTTCCCCTTCTGGATCAGAAGGTACGAACCGTTGATCAGATCCGTGCTCGTCACCAGATAGTCCTGGTCGGTCAGCCGGGCCTTGTTCAGACTGAGCCCGTTGCCTTTGATCGTTCGGCGCAACTCTCCTTTAGAAGGGAAGGCTGCCGTCTCGACAGCAAGCAGCTCGACGATCGGCACGCCGGCATCGAGCTTGCCCCTGTCAATCTGATAGGTCGGCACCCCCTCAAAGACCGCGAGAAAGGTCTCCTTATCCAACCTTGCCAAGCTTTCAGTTGTCGCATTGCCAAAAAGAATCTCCGAGGCTTCCACGGCCCTGTCGAACTCTTCCTTGCCATGCACCATGCATGTCACCTCTTTCGCCAGACACTTCTGCAAAGGGCGCAGATGCGGGGCGTCGCTCTGCTCTTTGGCCAGCGCGACCACGTCTTCCCGGCTCAACAGGGTGAAGATCTTGATATATTTCTCGGCATCATCGTCAGAGACATTGAGCCAGAACTGGTAAAATTTGTACGGCGTGGTCAGATTTGGATCGAGCCAGACGTTGCCGCTCTCAGTTTTACCGAACTTGCCACCATCAGCCTTGGTAATGAGTGGACAGGTCAGGGCAAAAGCTTCCCCCCCTTCCTTGCGGCGGATCAGCTCAGTTCCGGTTGTGATGTTCCCCCATTGATCCGACCCGCCCATCTGCAGTTTGCAGTTCTTGTCACGGTACAGATGCAAAAAATCGGTCCCCTGAACCAGTTGATAGGTAAATTCCGTAAAAGACAGCCCAACCTTGGATTCTTCACCAAGACGCTTTTTGACGCTGTCCTTGGCCATCATGTAGTTCACCGAAATATGCTTACCGATGTCACGGATAAACTCCAAGAAGCCGTAGTCCTTCATCCAGTCATAATTATTGACCAGTTCGGCAGCATTGGCGGCATCCGATTCAAAGTCGAGAAACTTTGCCAACTGCTTTTTCAAGCAATCCTCATTGTGACGGAGGGTCGTTTCGTCGAGAAGGTTGCGCTCGGCCGACTTCCCCGACGGGTCGCCGATCATGCCGGTCGCACCACCGACCAGGGCGATCGGCTTATGTCCGGCCAACTGCAGGTGCTTGAGCATCATCACGCTGACCAAATGACCGATATGCAGGGATGCAGCGGTAGGATCGATCCCGACATAGGCCGTGGTCATCTCCTTTTTGAGCTGCTCTTCGGTCCCCGGCATAATGTCATGGATCATGCCGCGCCACTTCAATTCTTCGACAAAATTCATTTCGGACACCTACAGGGTTTCAGCACTAATGCGTTTCGCTTTGATTCTGGCTTCACCTGCAAACCGGCCAGCCGTCAACTGCCCAACTCCATGACCCGCTCGATTCGCCGGGCCACCCCAGTTGCCTCCTCAATCTCGATAATCACGCCGCACAGCATGGGCTCGCCTTTAGCGACTTCATACTTGATCGGCATCTGGCTCAGAAACCGCTGTACCGACTGGTCCTTGCGGATTCCGATCACTGAATCCCGGCTGCCGGTCATGCCGACGTCGCTGATAAATGCCGTCCCACCGGGGAGGACTCGCTCGTCAGCGGTCTGCACATGGGTGTGGGTGCCGAGCACTGCGCTGACCCGCCCATCAAGGTAAGTCCCGAGGGCCCCCTTCTCACTGGTCGTCTCTGCGTGAAAGTCGACCACGACGGCGCTGTGACCAGACCCGACCCGTTCGAGGATTTCGTCGGCTTTGCGAAACGGACAGTCAAGAGCCCCCATAAAAACCCGCCCCTCAAGATTGATCACGGCAACAGACCGGCTAGCGGCGGTCTGGTAGACACCGTACCCCTTCCCGGGAGCACCCGGGGGGTAGTTGGCCGGGCGCAGCAACGCCGGTTCCTGGTCGAAACAGACCAGGCCGTCTTTCTTGTCCCAGGCGTGATTACCAGTCGTCAGCACATCGATCCCCAGATCGAGAAGTTCGCCGACCACGTCGCGGGTCAGACCGAAGCCGGCTGCCGCGTTCTCGCCGTTGGCGATGACTAGATCGATCCGATGATGATCGATCAGACGCGGCAGGGAGCGACCGACCATCTGTCGCCCGGTCCGGCCGACAATATCACCAATGAACAGTATCTTCAAAAGAACCCCTTAAGAGAGATGCAGTGATGAGACTCCACCACCTCCGTGTGACCATTATTTGGCGTAATCAACTGCCCGGGTCTCACGGATCACGTTCACCTTGATCTGCCCCGGATAAGTCATCTCATCTTCGATCTTGCGGGCGATATCCTTGGCCAGCACGTGCGAATGCTCATCCGAGACCTCGTCACTGGAGACCATAACCCGGATCTCCCGACCAGCCTGGATGGCATAACAGGAGGTGACTCCCCCGAAGGAGGTGCCGATGCGTTCCAGGTCCTGCAGGCGCTTGACATAGGTTTCGAGCATTTCACGGCGAGCTCCCGGCCGGGCGCCGGACAGAGCGTCGCCGGCCTGAACCAACACGGCCAGGATCGTATCCGGTTTTTCGTCCTCGTGGTGAGCCATCAGGGCATGTACGATTTCGGGAGCCTCACCGTATTTGCGCGCCAGATCACCACCGATCACCGCATGCGAACCTTCGATCTCATGATCGACCGCCTTGCCAATATCGTGCAACAGACCGGCCCGCTTGGCCTCTTTGACGTTGATTCCCAATTCGGCGGCCATAATGCCGCAGAGGAACGAGACTTCGAGGGAATGCTGCAACACGTTCTGGCCGTAGGAGGTACGATACTTGAGCCGTCCGATCAGCTTGACAATCTCCGGATGGATACCGTGCACCCCGACATCAAAAGTCGCCTGCTCGCCGGCTTCACGGATGGCGCTGTCAACATCCTGCTCGGCTTTCTTGACAACCTCTTCGATGCGTGAGGGGTGGATGCGCCCATCGGAAATCAGCTTCTCCAGAGAGAGACGCGCCACTTCGCGGCGAACCGGATTGAACCCGGAAATGATCACCGCCTCCGGAGTGTCATCGATGATCAGGTCGATCCCGGTAGCTGCCTCTATCGCACGGATATTGCGCCCTTCGCGTCCAATAATTCGACCCTTCATCTCGTCGCTCGGCAGGGCAACAGAATTGATGGTCTTCTCAGCGACGTAATCGCCGGCATAACGCTGGATGGCCAGAGAGATGATCTTCTTGGCCTTCTTGTCCGCCGCCTCTCTGGCTTCATCCTCAATCTGCTTGACCCGCTTGGCTGCGTCATGCCGGGCCTCACTGATCATATTGTCCATCAAGTGCCGCTTGGCATCCTCGGCCGTCATTCCGGAAATCCGTTCCAGAGTTGCTCGATGTTCAACCACCAGAGTTTCCGCCTCTTCGGTCTTCTGCTGAAGATTTTTTTCACGGTCCCTCAGAGATTGCTCGCGACGCACGACCTCCTCGTCCCTCTCGTCGATCTGAGCAGACTTGCGGTCGAGGTTCTCCTCTTTCTGAACCAAACGTTTCTCGAGAGCCAGTAGTTCGCCGCGCATCTCCCGGGATTCCTCTTCCCAGTCGGATTTGGCTTGAAAGACAACATCCTTGGCCTCGACACTCGCTTCCTTGCGCAGCGTTTCGGCCTCTTTTTTGGCCGACTCGACGATCCTGGCCGCTTCCTGCTCGGCATTGGCCAAACGTGAGCCAGCGGCACGTCCACGCAGAAAAGCTCCGACCACCCAGCCGCACGCCAGAGCGGCGCCGGCCAACAACAGTGCAAGTTCTATTTTCAAGATCCTCTATCCTCCCTATGCTCGTGATGCCCTTTAAGGGGTGGCTTTGGTTCCGGCGCAAAAAGATCCGAAAGCTAAAACCACAAGGTTCTGGTTTCGGTAATAACCGCTGTCAAAGAGCGGTCGTGGCTCTCGACAGGCAAGCTGTCGACAAGTTGAAAGTCATAGGCCAGACCAATGGCGAGAGAGGAGCCGTGCTCTTTCAGAGCCCGGTCATAATACCCTCTGCCATAACCAAGACGGTGCCCGCGCAGATCGAAAGCGACTCCTGGGACCAGAATCAAATCGATCGCAGCGGCGTTGACGATCTCTCCCTCCGGCGGCTCGGGGATTCCGAAACAACCGGGGCTCAGTTGGTCCAGGGACAGTACCCTGCCGAACGCTAGGGTAGAACCGGAAATCCGCGGGTAATAAACCTGCTTGCCAGCGGCAAGAGCGGAGCGGCCAAGTCCTTCAGTCGCCACTTCGTTGTTGACTGCACAGTAGAGAGCCAGTGACCCAGCCTCTGCGTAACAGTGCAAAGAGAGCAGACGTTCCTGAATCTTCAGGCTGAGTGCGAGGCAGGTCTGGGGAGAACTGTGCCTGCGTCTGGCAAGCAGGGTGTCCCGGACAGGGCGTTTTGGCATGACAGAGACCCCGCAATCAGGGATCCCCGGAGGAGAGGTCGTTCCGAAACAGGACGGACAGAGAGTCGTACGACGATAGCAAACGTTAGATCTGCCACCTCGCCGGAAGCGCCGCGCTAGCGAGCGACGCCACTGCTGGGTTACAAACAACTCCAGGAAGGCTCCTGGGATTATGGTCATTTAGAGGCATAGTCAGACCACTAATCTTTGCAAACACCCGTTTAACTCTCAAGGTGATTATTCCGTCTCAAATCTATTTATCTATCGGAAAGATCTCCCTCTGGAGATCGAATTCTCAACAACAGCCTTGCTTAGAGCCTGGCCCCTTAAGTCTCCCCGGCCAAAGATGACTCTATTCGCCCAATCAGGTCGACAATCTGTCGGTTGGCAACAGTCGTCATCTCAGCTTCGCGAGCATCGCCAAGGTGGAGCGCCGTAACATTGAGAAGGGCTAAGACAGCGGCCTGCAGACTGTCAACCGCTTTGCCGCTTGCCATCACCAGAGCGATCTGCTCCTCGACAAAACGGGCAACCTTTTCAACCTGCTCCGGTGATGCATCACTGCGCAGATGATACTGCTGACCGAGAATTGAGACCTGAACACTCTGTTTCACAGCTCAGCACAACCAAGAGCATCGAGCTTGTCGATCAACTTGCCAAGCTCGGCATCGACCCGCTGGCGGTCGGCAAGCAACCGATCCCGCTCAGCGGCGAGCTCGGCGTTACGGCCGACAAGCGCAGCACGCTCCGACAGCAACTGGTCAACCAGCTCTTCCAACCTGGAAAACAGTTCAGCAGACAAACCCATCCCTCCGTTAACACCCTGAGATTAGGCAAAAAAAATGGCCAAGTCAAGTCAAAGCTCGACCTCCCGCAGAAACCCGGCCATTGATCAGATCAACAGCGGCTCAGCTCACGGCGAATAGTGCATCGACAAATTCATCCGCATCGAACGGGCGTAAGTCCTCGACCCCTTCACCCACGCCGACCAGGCGGACCGGAAGGTCGAGTTGCGTGGTTATTGCCACCACAATCCCCCCCTTGGCGGTACCATCGAGCTTGGTCAAAGCAATCCCGCTCACCTCGACAGCCTCCTGGAAGATTTTAGCCTGACTGAGGGCATTCTGGCCGGTGGTTGCATCAAGAACCAACAGAGTCTCATGGGGGGCCCCGGCAATTTCCCGCCCCAGAACCCGACGAACCTTTTTCAGCTCCTCCATCAGGTTGACCTTGGTATGCAAACGACCGGCAGTATCGAGAATCAGAACATCAGCCTGGCGGGCCATGGCGGCCTTGGCGGCGTCGAAAGCGACGGCCGCAGGATCGGACCCTTCTGCCTGACAAATGACTTCAGCCCCAGCACGCTCTCCCCAGACCTGCAGCTGCTGAGCAGCTGCTGCACGGAAGGTATCTCCGGCCCCCAGGACCACTTTTTTACCTTGATCGGCAAACTGCTTTGCCAGCTTACCGATGGTCGTGGTTTTGCCGACACCATTGACCCCGACCACCATGACAACCAATGGCCCCTGGTGAGGCTGCGGCCATTCCAGGGTCGGAGACTGCAGCCGGATGCGGATTTCATCGCGCAGCAGCTGGCGAAGCGCCGGCGCATCAAGGCCACTCTGGGTACGCAGTCGCTCAGTCAAAACATCGATGAGCTCCTGAGTTGCCTGCATACCGAAATCGGCCGTGATTAGAATCTCCTCAAGCTCTTCAACGAACTCATCATCAAGGTGACTGCGCCCACTGAGCAGACCGTCGACCCGGCCCAGCAGCGAACCGCGGGTCTTGGCCAACCCCTGTCGCATACGTTGGAAAAGACCGACTTCGACCGACACAGCCGGCTCTTCAACCTGATCGGCGCTTGCCTCTTTTTGCGGGGGCAGGCTCTGTTCGGGGATCAGGACTTCAGGGGATTCGACGCTTTCAACTACAGCCCGCTCTGGTGCAGAAGGGAGTGGCTCACTACTCTCCATCTCTTGTTCAGGGATTGTCGCAAGCTTTTTTTTCGCTGCACCGCCGCGGCGGCGCAGCAGTAGAACAACCAACAACAGGACCAGCAGCGTTAAGCCAAGGTAGGTCGCGATGAATGCAGCAAACTGGCCCTGATCAGCCGGTACCCCAAAGGAGACCAACAGCTCAGCCAGCCAGGAAAAATATTCATCAAGGTAGTGGGAATAATAGGTCATAGCATCCTTCCGTGAAAAGTTAGTCGGCAAAACTCAGCGGAATTGTCCGAGCCTTACCCCCCCATCAGGCGATCTCCTGATGGAGTGCCCTGATGCAGCGGCGTGCTTCGAACAGTGCCTTGCCAAGCATATCGGTGCGATTGAGGGTCAGAACCAGAAAATAATCGCGCGTCACCGGGAGGATCAGGGTCTGCCCCCGCTCGGTGGTAATCACGACCTCTTTGAGCTGGTCGTCATCGCCGAGGCGGTCGACCACCTGCTGCATGTTCTGCAGGATCACCCCCTGATGAGCGCCGATGATCTTGAGATCGTACTCATCCATCTCGCCAAACTGATCGACAGCCTCTCCTTCCCAGTCGGCAACAATCGCGCCCTGGGCTCCTGGCACCCGCTCCAGCATGGTCTTGAGCAGAGGCTTGAACGGCATCTAGGCAACCTCCCCCATCCGCACCGAAACCATTTTCGAAACCCCCGGCTCCTCCATGGTGACCCCATAGAGATTGTCAGCAATCTCCATGGTTCGCTTGTTGTGGGTAATGATGATGAATTGAGCCGCATCGGACATCATCTTGACCATCTCGTTGAAACGCCCGATGTTGGCATCATCAAGGGGAGCATCAACTTCATCGAGCAGACAAAAAGGCGAAGGCTTGATCAAAAAAATTGCAAAGATCAGAGAGACCGCAGTCAACGCTTTTTCGCCGCCGGACAATAGCGTCACATTCTGCAGCTTCTTGCCTGGTGGCTGAGCCACAATATCGATACCGGTCTCGAGAAGATCGCTTTCATCGGTCAGCCTCAACTCGGCCTGTCCCCCATTGAACAGCCTGGGAAAGACCTCGCGAAACCGTGCATTGACCTGGTCGAAGGTCTCCCGAAAACGCTTGCGAGTGGTCCGGTTGATCTTGGTAATCGCCGCCAGCAGCCCCTCGAGTGACTGCTGAAGATCCTCCTGCTGGGCACACAGAAAGGTATAACGCTCTTCCAGTTCTTGAAATTCCTCGATGGCCATCAGGTTGACCTCACCGATTTCGTCGATGCGTTTAAGCAGGTAGTCACGTCGGCGACGCCCTTCGCCTACATCGAATTCGTCGGCAAAACGCGCTGCAACCTGTTCATCGCCAAGGTCCAGTCTCATTTTCTCAAGAAAGGACTGGCGCAGATGCTCTCGTTCGAGCTGCAACTCCCTGCTTCGCAGCTGGCGACCGGCCAGATCATCACGGGCGCTTGCCACCTGGCTGCGCAGTTGTCTGAGAGCCGTTTCCCGGCCGTCCATCTGCCGACGGCTCTCATCGAACCGAACGCGGCATTCTTCGCGCACCTTCTCGGCATCGATGCGCCGTTTACAGGCGACATCCAAACGAATCTTCTGCTCGCTGATTTCAGACTCCAGGGTTCGCCTGCGCTGTACCGCCTCAGATTTTTCACGAACCAGACCGTCTGCGCGAAGCGCCAACTCCTCACGGAGCCGCACAGTCCGGTCAATGGCCTGACGAGCGCCCTCTTCCCGTTCGCGCAGGCCAGCCAGGGCCACTTTATGGCTGGTCACCTGCTGGCTCAACTGATCGGCTCTCAGCCTGAACTCCTGGCTCTCCCGTTGCAAACGCGCCACCATTTGCTCCTGGCGGCTCTTGAGCTCTTCGCTTTCCGAGCGCCCCACGGTGGTCTGCTCAAGGCTGCCGGTCAGTTCCTCATGCTCATCATGCAACTGGTTCTCTTCGAGATTAAGCACTTCAAGGCGATCTTCCAGGCGCGACCGCTCTTGGTCCTGGCTGGTCAAATCCTTACGGCCGTCGGCCAGACGCAGGTCGACCTGGTAAATGTTCTCCCGGGCGCTGCGCAACCCTTCTTCAGCAGCCGCCAACGCCCGGCGCAACTCATCACGCTGCCGCTCCAGGGTTGCGACTTTGGCCTGCAGACTCTCGACATCTTTGGCCAGAGTCCTGATTTCACGTTTCTTGTGCAACACCCCCTGATCGAGAACCTGGCGTCCACCCGCAGTCAGCTCACCACGGTAGTTGAACAGGCGGCCAACTGCATCAACTAAGGTCACGCCAACCGGCAGAGAACTGGCAATGTATGGTTGGAGATCATCGACCCAGTAAACGCCACCCAACAGGCGAGCCACAAGCCCATCGCATGCCGGACTGGCCACCAGGTTGGACAGGGGCGTGGCCCCCGCAATCACCGGCGCGGCAAACCCGGGGGGCTCCGGCAGGATGAACGTGCATCGCCCCTCCTGATCCTGCAGAAGGTTCATCGATGCAACGGCCCCATCGGTGCTGCGAGCCAGCAGCGCTTGAACCCGCTCACCGAGAACCGCCTCGACGGCCACCTCGTAGCGGGCCGGTACATCGAGAAAATCAGCGAGCAACCCGTGCATTTGCGCCTTGCTGCGCTGGTCACCGAGCACGGCCTTGACCCCGCGGCCGTAACCGGACAGACTCTGTTCCAGCTGGCGCAAAGATTCGAGCCTGGAGCCCAGCCGGCTCAACTCGCCACGTTTATCGTGTAGCTCAGTCTCGCCCCGCTCAACGTCCACAGACAACCGATCGCGCTGCTGATCGAGTTGGCTCCGCTCTGTTTGCAACTGTTGCCGTTGCTGTTCGCACTCAGTCAGGGTCGCGTGCAGTTGCTGACGACGCTCCAGCAACTCATCCAGCCCTTGTTTCACGGCAAGGGCTTCCTGCTGATTACGCAACTTCGCTTCGGCCAGCACCTTCAATCTGCGTCGGGACTCTTCCTGCTGACTGTTCATGCGCGAGAGTTCCGAAAGCTGGTGATACAGGTCATTACGCGCCTGCTCCAGTTTGCTGACCAGCTCGCTCTCCTGTTCATTGAGGCCAGCCAGCCGATCTTCGGCATCAGTCAGCTGCTCGCACTCCCTAGTCACCATCCCGGCCAGTTCGGCCAGGGTGCGCGTCAGGGTTTCTTCTTCGACAACGGCCTCGGTCACACGCTCCTCGATCTCGCGACGTTCGAGCGTCATGCGCTCCTGGCGCAGCTCAAGAGCCTCGATCTCTTTGCCGGCAAACTCCAGCCGATTTTCGGTCTTCTGAATATCGGCGCCCAGAACAAACACCTGTTCCTGGCTAGAGGAACTCTCCTTCTCTCGCTCAAGATGGGCAAGACGCAGCGCCTCAAGTTCGAGCTCGTCCTGCTCCAGACCATGGCTGAGGGTCTGCAGTTGCTTGGCCTGATCCTGCTCGGACTGCAGAGTCTGGCCAACTCTCTCACCGAGGCTGATAAAGTCGCGCAGCGCAAACTGGACTTCAATCTCCTTGAGCTCCTCGCGCAACTCACGAAACCTCTGAGCTCGCTGCGCCTGACGCTTGAGACTGTTCATCTGCCGGCGCACCTCGCCAACAATATCGGTCAGGCGCAGCAGATTGTGCCGGGTCGCTTCGATCTTGCGCAAGGCTACCTTTTTGCGGGATTTGTATTTGGTGACCCCGGCAGCCTCTTCAATAAGGGCACGGCGCTCTTCAGGCTTGGCGTTGACAATCATGCCGATCTTGCCCTGCTCGATGATTGAGTAGGCACGGTTGCCGACCCCGGTATCCATAAAAAGTTCGGTGATATCAAGCAGGCGGCAGGGGGTTTTGTTGAGCAGGTACTCACTTTCGCCGTTACGGTACAGACGACGACAGATCTGAATCTCGGCATAATCCCGGTAGGCGGACGGGCAGGAGCCGTCGGTGTTGTCCATGACCAGGGCAACCTCAGCCATACCGAACGGTTTGCGTTTCTCACTCCCGCCGAAGATCACGTCCTCCATCGACTTACCCCGCAGGTGACGAGCGCTCTGCTCACCCATAACCCAGCGGATAGCATCGACAATGTTGCTCTTGCCGCAGCCATTGGGGCCGACTATCGACGTGATTCCCGCATCAAACTCGAGAACAGTACGCTCAACGAAAGATTTGAAACCGGTAATTTCCAGGCGTTTGATTTTCATGAACGACGTTCAGGGAGCGAGCCGTTTCAGAGCGGCCGACCTTCCAATGAGATAGCCTGGTACATTAACAAGGGAGCAAAGATTCTGTAAAGCAGTATTGCAGCGAACCGCAGCAAACGAGGTGTCACATTTGCGCGTCCGCCAGGCCGGCTCGGCCGTCGTCCCCGAGATCACAGATAAATTTCTGCCCCAAACCGAAGCTTATCGGTGTAATATCCATCGCAGGATTTGGCGAAACCACACATCAGACTGCAGCCCCTCTTGCCGAGGGCATTGACCCATGGTGTGATTAAGAATGCTCATCAAGAACTGGTCAAACAACACAGGCAACACAACTGACCACTCCAAACGCACCGCCGCGCGAGTATCGATCTACTATACGCTGGTCGCCTCGCTCTGGATCCTGTTCTCGGACCGACTGGTCAGCTGGCTGTTCACTTCGGCAGAGGCTCTGAGTCAGGTGCAGACCTTCAAGGGCTGGCTGTTTGTCGCCACCACTGGGGCCCTGCTCTACCTTTACCTCTACCATTGCTTGCAGAAGACCCGGCGGATCGAGGAGCAGGCCCGTGACATGGCCAGTCAGCAATTCCAGCAGATGGCCAGGCTTTTCGACTCGTTCAACGCGGTGATCTACGTTGCCGATATCGAGAGCTACGAGCTCCTCTATATGAACCCCTACGCGCAGCGGATTTTTGGCGAAAACTGGCGGGGGACACGCTGCTTCAGCTACATCCAGACCGGTCGCCAAACCCCTTGCGGGTTCTGCACCAACCCGCAACTGCTTGAGCAGGGCGTGGATGGGCCGGCCCTGGTCTGGGAGTTCCAAAACACCCGCAACAAACGCTGGTACGAATGCCTCGACAAAATTATCTCGTGGGATGAAGGGCGTATAGCCCGTCTGGAAATCGCGCTGGACATTACCGAACGCAAGGAGCTTGAGCAGACCCGCGAGGAGCTGCTCTCAGCTGTCAGCCATGAAATGCGCACTCCGTTGACCGCCATCAACGGCTTTACCGAGCTATTGCTCGACGAACCGAACCTCCCGCCTCACGTCATCCACTACCTCAGCCTGGTCGCCAAGGAGTCAGAGAACCTGACCAGTCTGGTTGAAACTTTCCTTGATCTGCGCCGCATCAAAACAGACCGGTCGCGAACCGACTACCAGGTCCTTGACGTCGCTGCACTGCTGAAGTGCGGTAGCCAGGGATGCCGGGAGTGTCGTCCGGCCCATAAGATCGACGTCAGTGCCAGCTGCAACCTGAAGGTCTACGGCAACCGTGAAGAACTGACCGGAGTCATCACCCAACTGGTCAACAACGCCTGCCGGTTTGCTCCTCTCGGGGCACAGATTTCTTTGAGTGCAATTGGCGATGGCGGACAGGTGGTGATTGAGGTCAAGGACAACGGGCCGGGGATTCCGGACGACGAACAGGAGCAGATTTTCCAACTCTTTTACCGAATCGACAAAGGCGACACCAGGCGCAGTCGCGGTGTGGGAATCGGGCTGGCTCTGGCCAGGGAGGTGGTCGAACTTCATGGTGGCCAGATCAGCGTCGAGAGCCAACTCGGAGTAGGGAGCTGTTTCAGAATCAGCTTACCTGAATCCTCCCCTGCTCATCGGGACTTCGGCGAGGAGGCCAAAGAGGCATGAGTTCCGCTCGACCACAACCAAGCCGCAACCAGACCCTGCGACGGAACCTGGTCTGGGGCGTGGTTCTGGCCTTTTTGCTGCTAACCGGCTGGCTCAGCTGGGTGGTGGCAACCTTCGATGCCAACGACTATCGCTCAGTTCTGGAGACCCGCCTGCAACAAAGGCTCAACCTTCCTATACGCATCGGCCACATCGACCTGGACCTGCACGGCATACTCCTCTCCCTGCATACCAGAGAGACGCTCATCGGTGATGACTCCAGCTCCTGGCAAGCCGATCTGCCTGAAACCTGGATCGACCTGCGCTGGACCGGGCTGTTCAACCAGAACGTCGAAATTCAAAGGGTTACTGTAATCGACCCGTTGGTCCGGATCTCTTTGGCACAAGACGAAAAAGGGAAGTCCGCCAAAATCGCACCGGAATTTTTGCCTTTCAAAATTCTGCATCAAGAGATCAGTAACATCAGCCTGAAACGGTTCGAGGTTGACGGAGGACAGGTCGAGCTGGTCGTCGACAGTTTCGATCAGCAACAGACGTCCACCTTTGACAACCTGCATGGATCAATCAACCGGCTGGCGGCCCAGAATCGCACCGTGCTCGAACTCAAGGGAGGATTTCAGCTGCCCGGCCAGCAGCACGGCAGCTCCTTTAGCTCTCATGCCGTGATCAGACACGGCGCCCTGCCCGACCTGGTCCTTCCTCCCATGGAGGTCTCAATCGATATCAGCAGCCTCGATGCGACGGCAGCATCCCGCGCCCTGATTCCATTAGCCAGCGAAGCCGTTATCCATGGCCGGGCCGATCTTCACCTGGAGGCCGACATCGGCGCCGACAAGCGGGCTTTTGTGCAGCTGGGAGTCAAGGGGGACAATCTCTCCATCGGCGGTTTCAAGGGAGCAGAGCAACCGGTCACGCTAGGCCAACTCCAGGCAAGCGGTCGCTGGCACGGAGAAAAAGGGGAACACCGGATCAGCGAACTGGCTATCGACCTCGACGGGATTCGCCTCTCCGGAGCCCTGACCTGGCCGACCGACTCATCAAAACAAAAACTGATACAGATCGACCAGGGGTTTGCCCCGACGTCCGCACTGCTCCCCTGGCTGCAAAGTCAGGGAGCCACCCTCCCGGTCGATCTCGACCCGAGCCAGGGCGAGCTGTGGCTTGAGCAGACTGTCATCAGACACTCCACGGGCAAGGCGGGCTTGGGCGGGTGGCAACTGGAGCAAGGGGAAGGGACACTGCGAAATCTGCGCTGGGTCTCAGCCCCTTCCATCGACGGCACATTGAAGACGGTCCATTTCACGTATCGCGACGACCGATTGGCCCTTGACAAAGGGCAGGCTACCATTGCGCAGATACCGGTCACCTTTACTGCGGCTATCGACCGGCTCAGCAATCCTGACCGCGAACTCTCCCTTGCCGTCTCCAGCAGCATCGAGGCGCAGCAACTGCCAAAGTTTGTAAGCGAACAATTTCCCGGCTGGCTACTGGAAGGGGAAATCCCTCTCAAAGGACGAATCTACGGGGGGATGACCGCCCTGCACTTCGAGGCGACTGCCGAACTGCAACAGGCCTCACTGTTCCGTGAGCAGACCCTCAATCTGCAACCGAGAGAGGGAGATTCCCTCAAAATCAGCGGCCTCTTTGAAGAGCAGCAGGCAATCATTGAACTTGCCACCCTTAACTGGTCATCGCTTGAGGGGCAGGCAAAAGGGCGGTTTCCGTTGAGCAACCCGCAGGAGCTGAGTCTGGAGGGCGAGATCAGCACGGCTGACCTGGCCGAACTCAGCAACATCGCTCCCGCCTTGCATGAACTTGGATTGAGTGGCCAGGCCACCCTCAGCTTTTCCCAGCAGGGGCCTTGGGCTGGGAACTTCCCGGAGCTGACCCTGGACCTTAACGAGGTCGGCATTAAGACCGGCCCAGTCCTCGCAAACCTGTCACAGATCAACGGCAGGCTGACCATCAAACAGGATGAACTGGCCTCCGAACAGCTGCAGGCGCGGCTCGGAAACTCACCCTTTTCAGCCAGCTTCAAACTGACCGGCTTTGACGAGCCGCTGGTTGAAGCCTGGCTCGAAGCCGAGTCGATCAGGGCCGATGAGCTGATTTTCTCCTCGGACCGACGGATGCTGCGCAACCTTCGCGGCCACCTGCTCCTCGATCGACGAGCGATTCTTCTCGACCCGGTCACCCTTGAACTTGACAACGGGACCCGGCCAACAGTTCACGGCACCATCACTCTTGAACCCCCGGTCGAAGTCGAACTCGACATCCGTTCCGATTTCGCCGACATCAGTGAAATCATTGCCCTGTGGACCGACAGGTCAGAGTCGACAGCACAAGCTGCCGACCGGCACCCCAACCATTCCGCAAGCCCCCCCAAGGTCGTGATCCGGGCCGAGGCCAAGCAAGGCAATCTCTACGGCATGCAGTTTCACAGTGCGACGGGGATCATCAGGCCCAAGCGGGGACAACTGATTATTCACCCCCTCGATTTCCAGGTTGGCAACGGTTACTGCAACGCCCAGGTTTTAGTCGACTTCCTCCCCGAGCACCGGACACTGCTACGCATTTCCGGCCACGGCGAAGACCTCGATGCACTGCAAATCTACCAGGAACTTCTCAACCAGAAGAATATCGTCCGCGGCCGGTTGCGTGGCGACTTTTACCTGCAGGGATTGATTGGCAGCAACTACCTACCGAGCTCTTATGGTGAATTCAACATCGAAATACGGGACGGGGTGCTGCACAAATTCCCGGTCCTGAGCAAGGTCTTTTCCCTGCTCAACGTCTCCCAACTGTTCAACTTTGAACTGCCGGACATGGATCGCGAAGGGATGCCTTTTGACAAGCTGAAAGGGCACTTCACCCTGGCCCAGGGCGTTCTGAATAGCGACGACCTGGCTATACGCAGCAATGCCATGAACCAGTCGTTCCAGGGGAGCATCGACCTGATTGACCGCAAGGTTGACATGCTGATGGCCGTTCAGCCCCTTGGGACAGTTGATAAGGTTGTTTCGCAGCTTCCTGTGGCCGGTTGGCTGCTGACCGGCGAGGAGAAGGCCCTGCTGACCACTCACTTTTCAATCAGCGGTCCGCTCGAAGGAGAAGTGGACGTGCTGCCGGTGCCGGTCACTTCCCTCTCCGAGACCACCCTCGGCCTGATCCAGCGCGCACTGAACCTGCCGCTCAAACTGATCACCGATCCTCAAATCATCTGGGGGAGCAGAAAAAAGGAAGAGGATTAAACGGGGGGCGCAACGGTTGAGCAATGAAGCGTAGTTAGGTCCGTCGAAGCAGCGAGACGATTGCAGCAACACCACAGTTGGCGAGTTTTTGCAACGCCATCAAGGCTCAGGGCTTACGCCCAACATAGACGCTGACGATGCCACCGGTCAGGTCGGTCAGCTCGACATCGACGAAACCGGCTTGCTTCATCATCCCCATGAAGGTTGGACGATCCGGGAACTCAAGAACCGAGTCCGGCAGGTACTGGTAAGCACTGCGCTGTGAGAACAAGCCTCCCAGCCAGGGGAGAACACGCAGAAAGTAGAAATGGTAGAGACCCCGGAACAGGGGGTTGGTCGGGGTTGAGAACTCCAGAATCACCGCGCGGCCACCCGACTTGAGCACCCGCGCCATCTCGGACAGGCCTTTTTCCCGGTCAACCACATTACGGATACCGAAGGCGATGGTCACTCCATCAAAAACCCCTTGAGGGTGTGGTAACGCTTCACAGGGAGCATTGACAAGCAAGATGCGCTCCCGATACCGGGTTGCCGCAATCTTGGCCTGACCGAGCACCAACATACCGTTGGTAAAATCTGATCCGACAATCGTCACACCCGAACCAGTCTGCCTGGCGACTTCCAAGGCCACATCCCAGGTTCCGGTGGCAATATCGAGAACCCGCCCCTGCTCCGGCAACCTCAACCGTCCAACCGCAAAGCGTCGCCAACGCCTGTCTATGCCGAGGGAAAGCAGACGGTTGAGCAGATCGTAACGCGGAGCGATCCGATCGAACATATCGCGAATACCCTGCCCTTTTTCGGTCAGTCTTGTCATGGAACCCTCGTTATCACTCCCTATTGGAAACGCGGTCTATGTAACACGCCCGGCAAGAAGATGTCAGCACAAATCCTTGGAAAGACGTTGCTTAGCGAAATGGCAAACCATTTTTATAAAACGCTATTTTTTTGAATCTGACAATCTTGAGATGTCAGCCCTTTATCGTCATAACATATTGATAAAAAAACACATAATGCCATAAACTGAAAATTAGACGATTTATGGCAAGACAAATCATTTTGCGAACCAACGCTTTTTTACGCAAATCGTTGACAAAAATAAAACGTTGTATTATTTTTTATCAACTCCCACCGCTTTGAGGCACCCCCACCAACCCCTAAGGAGCGCCCGTGTCAACCAGAGAGAAAGAATCCTACTCGATACAGGCCGTGGAAAATGCCCTCGATGTCCTCGAGGCTTTGAGCGAGGAGGACGAGGACGTTCGTATCAGCCACCTCAGCGAAAAGCTGAAGATGAACAAAACCAGCGTCTTTCGCCTGCTGGCAACCTTCGAGAATCGCGGCTATGTGGAGAGGGAGGAAGTTTCCGGTAAGTATCGTCTCGGCCTGTCTGCCTATGAGATCGGCCAGAAGTTTCTGTCGCGCATGGCCCTTCTGCGTCACGCCCGGCCACTCATGGAACGCCTGTCTCGCGGCTGCAACGAGGCGGTCTATCTGGCAGTACGCAGACGACAGGAAACCCTGTTTCTGGACATGGTCGATACCAGCCAAAAAGTCAAAATTGTGCCGATGGTCGGCAAACGCTTTCCTCTGACACAAGCCGCCCCCGGCATGGCGTTGCTGGCCTTCTCCGCCACCGGCGGCAATGGCAAAGGGAGCATCGACCAGGAGAATGTGCGTGAAAAGCTGGCCGTGATTCGCTCCCAAGGATATGCCCTGTCCCACGATTCCCTGGGCGAGGGGATTGCTTCGGCGGCGGTCCCCCTGTTCGGCAGTAGCGGTAAACTGCATGGCGTCCTCTGCTTGGTCGGTCCGGTATTTCGCCTGCCTGAGCAACTCATTATCAAGGAGTTCCTCCCCCAACTCCTCGAAGCCAGCAGCATCATCTCCTCGAAGCTCGGCTGGCACGCAGCCTATCTGCCCAAGCCAGCCTTATAAGGGGACCAAAACCACATGAAGTGATCTCGGCCCGGGATTTCTCCTCGCATATCTGCAAAAGTCCCCGCAAGCCTTTTTGCAGCCGCGCAAAACGTTTTTTCCCTCCTCACATTCTTACCAATCATAACTATCCGGATCAACTTAAGTTTTTCCAGGAAGCGGTCCCGTTGCCAACTTGGCACTCGCCTTGCTCAACTAGATCATCGTGACTCCAATTCGGATTCGGCCCCAGCCAGGGCGAAACCCCAGCGGGGCCGAATCCCATNGAATCCCATTTTTCTCCAGGCGTACGGAGGTCCCATGGCAAATCAGGCCATCTGCCCCTATTACGGCAAAAACGAAGATGCATGCGATGTCGGCTGCGGGTATATCACTTCACATGATGCCAAGATGATTATCAAGTACTGCTCTTCTTGTTACGGTTCCTGCCAGAAATACCGTGAACTGACCGGCAAATCTGCGACCCCACCGACCCATCAGCAGCCACCGCCGCAGCCCATTGGCGACCGACCTCTGACGCCCCCCCTGTTTGGGTTGCTGGCTCTGGGTCTCTGTAGCGCGACTTACGCCTTCGACCAGCTCCCGCTGTACGCCATAGACCTGCGGGCCATGGCGGTAGTGCTGTTCTGTGGAGCCCTTGGCCAGATTGGCTCCGGCCTCAGTTCCCTCAAGAAAAACCCGCTGAGCGCTGTGGCTTTTGCCGGATTTGGTCTGTTCTGGCTGTCAATTCTAGCCCTCGACATCCTGCCGCGAGCTGGTTACGGCAAACTCCCCGGCACTTTGCCGATGGTCGGTTACCTGGCGATGTGGGGTCTGTTCAGCCTGATTATCTGTCAGGGGCATGAATCGATCAGCCGGGTCTGCCGCTTGGTCTTTACCATGCTGACCAGTTTCCTGCTGTTGCTCGCCATCGCCCTGGCTACCTCCAACACAGCAGCTCTGCATGCGGCGGCAGCCGTAGGTCTGGCCTGTGGTCTTCCTGGGATCAGCCTCGGTCTTTACCACTTTTGGCGCGAAACTGCACTGGCCCTGCAACCGGAAATGAGCCGCTCTAACAAAACACGCTGAACGGATCGAGAGCAAACTGGCGAGGTGGGTGACTCTGCGGGGTTACACTTGACAGGAGTCCATCCTGCGGATAGATTTCTGGGACAGCAGTCTTGACGCTTTCCCAGAAAGCCTCAAGAGTGGATGGCTAAACAAAAAAACGCCCAATACCAAGGCGCGCAATTGTCGAGCAACGAGACATAACTTATGTGCGTCGAAGCAGCGAAGGTGGTTGTAGCAGCGCAGCTATTGGTGAGTTTTGCGATGCCATTTTGGTTTAAGGAGAGAGCGGCCCATGAATGCTAAACTCAGCCGTCAAATGACCCTGCTTGGCCTTGGTGTGCTGGCTTTCTACGCCAGCATGCTGGCGACCGGCCGGGTCTCTCTCGAGGTCCTCCCCCAGTTTGCCATCTCCGCTGTCATCTTCCTCTCTTCAGGAAAAATCATGCGCCAGATTGCCGCCAGATTGCCCGACAAAGAGGAAGAAGAACAGACCCAACGCACCCCCCCCAACTGGGAGCTGCGTACCCAGGTTCTCAACTGGGTGGCCGCCGCAACCGTGGTCGGAATCGTCGGGCTGTTTATCGTCAAACCATCCAGCATGTCCCTTCCTGAACTGTTCGAGTTCCTTCTACACACCGACTTCGCACCGGAAGTCAGCATGCCCGTTGCCCCCTGACCGTTAGCTACTGAAGATCAGCAGACAAGCCCGCAGCGCCAGCACCCTTGTCTGCACGGATGCCCAACCCGAAAGTTCAAAGCCTCCTGATATTCTTGCCACAGGTGTCGCCTGTCAATCCCCAGATCGACCACCTCCCAGGGCAAGGGTTCCTGTTCCGACCGTGATCGGTGCAGGTAAAAATCGACGGTGAGCCCCTCTTCCCGGCAAGCGGCCTTGAGTCCCTTGCCGGCGGCCAAAAGCGGCAGCAGTCTGGCGGTGCGTCGGTCGCCCCGGGCGAACAGACCCTGGATTTCAGCGGAACGTAGCGATTCGCAGTGTATCTCGACATTCGGCATAGTCCTGAGACATTTTTGCAGTAAGCGATACGTCTTCTCCAGTTCGCTGCGTCTGGCCATCGGCACCCACTGAAGTGGCGTCCAGGGTTTTGGGACAAAAGGGTTGACCGATAGGGTGATCCGCCCCAGGCGTCCAATGCCTCGGCCAATCGCCTCCCATTGCCGGCGAATTTTCTCGGTCAGCGTGACGATCGCCTCGACATCTTCACTGAGTTCACCCGGCAGTCCGATCATGAAGTAGAGCTTCAGATTCGGAATCCCTCCTTGGGCAATCTTTGTGACCGCAGCCAGAATCTGCTCTTCATCGATCCCCTTATTGAGCAGATCACGCAGCCGTTGACTGCCAGCCTCAGGTGCCAAAGCCAGGGTCTTGTGACCGGAATCGGCCAACATGGCCACCTCGGCCGCGCTGATCGCATCGATACGCACGCTCGAAACCGAAACATCCCCGCCACCGGCCTGGATAGCCCGGCCAAACTGCACCAGAGCGTCGCTGTCGGTCACCGCCGCTGCAACCAGGCCCGTTCTGCCGACGTGGGAGGAATCTGCAAGTTCAGCGGTCAGAACCTCCAGTGAATGCTGGCGAAACGGCCGGTAGATAAATCCTGCGGCACAGAAACGGCAGGCCCGCGGACAGCCACGTGAAACTTCGATCAGGCGCATGTCAGCGAACTCGGTGCGCGGCGTCAAGACACAGGTCATTGCCATGCTGGCATCGATGTTTTTGGCCCACTGCCTGGTCACTTTACCCGCCCCAACTGCCAGGGAGCGGTAGACCGGCAGTCCATGCTCATCATAGTCGACAGAATAATGCTCCGGCACGTAGATGCCGGGCAGAGTGGACAGGTCGCCAAGCAGTTGGTCGCGTGGCACATCGCAACGACTTTGCAACAGCTCGATCACTCCGGGGAGAATCGGTTCAGCCTCACCGATTGCGAACAGGTCCATAACCTCTGCCAGCGGCTCAGGGTTGAGAAAAGCACAGACCCCACCGCATAACAGCAGGGGGTATTTTTCATTTCGCTCCCTACGAAGCAGGGGGATTTGCATCAGTTCAAACAGCGGAGGGAGGTTCAGGTAATCATTTTCGAAGGAAATGCTGAAAGCGATCAGATCAAAATCGACAATCGGTCGGCCGGTTTCCAGGGAAAGCAACGGAACACCGCAGCGCCTATGCTCTTCGACATCCGCAGGTACCGGCATAAAAAACCGCTCGCAACGAGTCGATGGGAGACTGTTGAGCATGGCGTAGACCATCTGCACCCCCAGGTTGCTCATCCCCTGGTGATAGGTGTTCGGACAGACCAACGCCACCGACAATCGCCCGCCCCAGGGGGGAGGGGAAAGCCCCGACTCGGCTTCCAACTGCTGACGGTATGTGTCTTGTAAACGGCGGGACATTTGGGACGCTTAGCGGGTTAACCCCTGCGGCATTTCACGGTCAAATCCGGTCATCTTTTTCGTTGTCACTTTGGATCATGCGATCCATCTTGAGAGCCAGCTTGATTGCTAGTTTGGCAGAACGCTCAACCAACTCATCCTCGTTGGCCTGATTGAGCTGGCCACTACTGATAAAAGCGGCAAGAATCCGGGAGGCCATTTGGCAGGCAATCCCCTCGCTCTGGTGTAGATTCAGGTAGGTTTCTTCTGTCATCTATCTCTACCCCCCTTGCTGACGGAGTGTCGTTTACCAATTGCCACCATTACAGCGACACCTCCACCTGTCAATATTAAACCTGCGAACAGAAACGGAAGATACCAGAACAGCAGAGACTGGTCGGCCTCACCCCAGCGGGAAACCACAGCTTCTGAAATGTAGACGGCCACCAGAAGCAGGCCCGAAAGAGTTACCAGAACACTTACTGTTATTCCGACTTTAGACATCAACATGACACTGAGGGCTCACATTCTTTAGTGATCATTCGAAACATGAAATCCATCTGTTTTTGAGTCCGAAGTTAAAGATAAACAGCCTTGGACCATGCAGGGTGCTGAGGAGAACTCAAGAAGGTTTTCATGCAGTCGGAGTCGACAGGCGGCGAGAAAAGGTATCCTTGGATTTCATCGCAGTTAATCGAACAAAGAATCTCCATCTGCTCTTTGGTTTCCACCCCTTCACCGGTCACTTTCATGCCAAGAGCGTGAGCAAGTTCGATAATGGCACTGGCGATCGCGACATCGCGTTGATCAAGGGTGATATTACTGACAAAGGAACGGTCGATTTTCACACGGTCGAAAGGAAGGTTTCTCAGGTAACTTAACGATGAATAACCGGTACCGAAGTCGTCAAGAGCCATTTTTGCGCCCATCTCCCTGATCTTGCGGAATTTCAACTCAACATCACCCATCGAGTGGATCAGGCTGGATTCCGTCACCTCAAACTCAAACAGCTGAGGGTCCACGCGATGGGTTTCAAGCATTCTGGAGATATCGTCGACCAAGGATGCCGACGAGAACTGCCGAGCCGACAAATTGATGGCAACACGCGAACTGGCAACCCCGGAATTAATCCAGGCACGTTTCTGGGAAAAAACTTCCTCCATCACCCAAGAGCCAATCTGGCTGATAATTTCAGACTGTTCAGCAACGCCCAAAAATGAACTTGGGTTTACCAACCCTTGGGTGGGGTGCTTCCAGCGAATCAGGGCTTCCATGGAGCTCAACGACAGCTTTTTCGCACAGATAACGGGCTGATAGTGAAGAATAAATTCGTTCTTTTCCAGAGCCAACCTTAACTCCGACTCCATTTTCAACAGCTTAAATGCTTTTTGGCTGATGGCAGGGGAATAATATCTGAACTTATTTTTGCCATCTTCAATAGAACCAATTTTGGCAGTGTATGCGCAGCGTAACAATTCCTCAGGATCGGTCGTATCGTCGGGGAAAATGCTGATACCGATATTTATGTTTATAAATAGCAAGGTACCAGCGACAGTAAATGGGGTCCTCAGGGCGTCAATCAGTTTATTGGCAACGATTGATGCATCTTCAGATTTCGAAATCTCAGGGAGCAAAACCATGAACTCATCACGTCCAGGTCGCCCGAGGGTATCACTCTGCCTGAGAACCTGCTTGAAGCGGTTCGAAATCTCGGCCAGCATTGAATTGCCGACATTTTTCCCAAAAGTATCATTGATGACCTTGAACCGGTCTACACGAACAAAGAATACGGCAGCAACCTTTCCGTCTCGATGTGCTTTGAGCAATGATTGTTGTAGTCGATCGAAAAACATGGCCCTGCTTGGCAAGCCAGTCGGCTGGTCATAACCAGCCTGGGCAGAAGACAAGGGATTTTTTGAGTGAGGACACATAGGCTACCGCAAGAGAAAAAATCTTAAGAATGAATTTATGCCTTTAATACTATCACTCTTGCAGGTCATGTAAAATTTATGCAGCATTCTCATGAAATAGAATGCGATTATTGAAAGATCAGAGTATGACTGGCTGATCCAAGGCGGTGGCTCCGGCGACATTCTGGAACCTGTCATGGCTCGTACTTATCAGAAGATTGAGATCGAGCACC